>JADLCC010000197.1 GCA_020847425.1 Saprospiraceae bacterium | reverse complement strand
TACAGGATTTAGGCGTACGGAATATCACGGGCTGCGATCCGTTTACATTTGACCTGTTTGAAAAAAACACCCGTTGCGCCTGCCTGCGCCTGTCCTTTATGGATGTGATCAAAAACGGCCTCCCTGGGCGATATTCCGTTATTTTCAGTTCGTTTGCACTGCACCTTTGCCCGGTAAAGGATCTGTTTTCCCTGAGTTGGCAATTGCTCGAAGCCGCTCCGGTACTGGTGCTGCTCACGCCGCACAAACGCCCGGAACTGGAAAAACTGGAAGGAATCGGTTTGATTTGGGAAGATTTTGTCGTGACAGAAAAGGGCAAAAAAGTGCGTATGAAAGCGTACGAACGCCGAACCGGTTAATTTTTCTTTCTCTTCTGCCAAATTCTGGAAAGTTCTGTAGCACTATCTTGTGTATCATCTATATATTTGTACTTGATTTAACCGGTTGGTTAAACCAGTGCGTTAATTTCATGCCGCCGCCATTGTAGACCAATTGTCTGTGGTATGAAACACGTAACTTCTGCCTTTAAGTAATCAAGCAAAATTAGTTTGAACTAATTCTTCTGTAACTCATTGATTAACATTGCCATTTGCTTTTTGCAATTTTGCCCTTTTACTTATAATGATTATCCGGTAACAATTACCTGAACATGAATCGCCTCTACGCTTTTATCACAAAAGAATTTCGCCATATCCTCCGCGACCGGCGAACCCTGCTGATTTTGTTCGGGATGCCCATCGCCCAGGTGTTGCTGTTCGGCTTTGTGCTGACCAATGAAATCAAAAACGCCTCCATCGCCGTTCTTGATCCGTCGAAAGACACGGAAAGCATCGCGCTGACCAACCAACTTGTTTCGAGCCATTATTTCCAACTGGATCAAACGCTGAGCACTGCCGATGAAATAGATCCGGCTTTCAGAACAGGCAAAATCAAAATGGCAGTTATTTTCCCGTCCGATTTTTCCGCTGCCATTCAACGTGGTGAAGCGCAACTGCAACTCATCGGCGATGCCTCCGATCCCAATACGGCAACTACGCTGATCAATTACGCCAACGCGATCATCTTCGATTTTCAGCGCAACCACGCACAACAAATTGGCAATCAATCTGCTGCAACGCCGACGATCAGTGTGCAAACCAGGATGCGGTACAACCCCGAACAAAAAGGAGTGTTCAATTTCGTGCCCGGTGTGATGACCCTGATCCTGATGCTGGTGTCGGCCATGATGACGTCCATTACCATTGCCCGCGAAAAAGAAATGGGCACCATGGAAGTGTTGCTCGTTTCCCCTTTAAAACCCATCCAGATCATTCTCGGCAAAACAGCGCCCTACCTGGTGCTGACCCTGCTCAATGCCCTGATGATTGTACTACTTGGCATTTTTGTTTTCGATATGCCGCTGCGGGGCTCCATCTGGCTGCTGGCAGCAGAGTGTGTACTATATATGTTTGTTGCCTTGTCGCTGGGCATTTTTATCAGCACGAAGGCTAAAGATCAAATGACGGCCATGTTTATGTCGGCGCTGGGCCTCATGATGCCGACCATGCTGTTGTCCGGTTTTATTTTCCCCAGGGAAAGTATGCCGGTTCCGCTCCAGGTCATCGGAAGCGCTATTCCCGCCACCTGGTTTAACGGCATCATAAAAGGTATCATGATCAAAGGCGTCGGGATTGAATATCTCTGGAAGCAAACGCTGATTCTGGGCGGAATGGCACTGTTTTTCCTGGCGCTGAGTTTGCGGAACTTCAAAGATCGGCTGGAATAGAGGCGAGAAGTGAGAAGTGAGAAGTGAGAGTTCGTAGATTACACCGCTTCGCTCTTGGCGCATCTTGTTCAATTACAAGCCTGAAATACTCAAACTTAAACTATAAACTACAACCAAGTGGGATGTCTCTCACCTCTCACTTCTCACCTCTCACCTCTGGATAGATGCGTATCGTTTTTTTTCTCATTCAAAAAGAATTCCTGCAAATCTTCCGCAACAAGACGATGCTGCCCTTGCTGCTCGTGATGCCTGTTTTTCAGACCTTGTTGTTGTCCTTTGCTGCGAATTATGAAATCAAAAACCTGCAACTCGCTGTGGTGGACGCCGACCTTTCACCTGCGTCGCGGCAGTTGACGGCCAAATTTGAAGCCTCCGGGTATTTCAAAACGCTGTCCTACCCTTCTGCATCGGAAGCCGATGCCAGCATGTCGAACGACCAGGCAGATATGATTCTGGAAATACCGGTGCATTTTGAGCGCAATCTTGTACGCGAAGGCGCCGCATCGCTTTCGCTGACCGCCAATGCGATCAATGCCACCAAAGCGGGGCTCGGCATGGGTTATGCCCAGAACATCATCCGGTCTTTCAACCAGTCATTTGCCGAAACCTGGGCGCCCCGCCTGGCTTCCACAGCAACCGGCGCCATCCAGACACCTGCGCCGCGCCCCATCCAAATCGAATATTCCAACTGGTACAATCCCAAACTTGATTACAAAACCTTTATGGTGCCGGGTATCCTGGGTGAAATTGTCGCGCTGATTATCTGTTTTCTCACTGCCCTGAACATCGTCAGGGAGCGCGAACTGGGTACCATCGAGCAACTCAATGTGACGCCCGTTCAAAAATGGCAGTTCATTCTGGGCAAATTGCTGCCGTTCTGGATGCTCTCGCTGGTGATGATGACGGTCGGTCTGACCGTAGGGAAACTGGTGTTCGATATCCCGATGCTCGGCAGCCTGTGGCTGGTATTCGGCTATACGGCAGTTTTCACGCCCTGTATGCTGGGGCTGGGTTTTCTCATTTCCAATTTCGCCGATTCGCAGCAGCAAGCCATGTTCACTGCATGGTTTTTTATCCTGATTTTTATCCTGATGTGCGGGCTTTTTACCCCGGTGGAAAGTATGCCGCAGTGGGCACAAAACGTAAATGTGATCAATCCGATCGCTTATTTCGTGTCGTTCATGCGCCTGGTTTTGCTCAAAGGCGCCGGGTTTGAAGACATCAGGCAAAACTTTTTTACCGTGCTGGGATATGCTGTGGTGGTCAATTCTTTGGCGGTGTGGACGTATAAGAAACGGGTGGGATAAAAAGTGTTTTGGTGTTTTTGGGTTTTAGTGTTTTTGAGGTGCTTCGCTTAGGCATTTAGGATTCTTAGGCAATGCACCCACTAAAACACTAAAACCCAAAAACACTCACATTTCCCAGAGTTCCAAAAACTCACTCAATATCATCGCCGTTGCGCCCCATACCATCCGGCCTTCCACATCGAAATAAGGCACATTTTTCAAGGTAATTCCACTGTTGAGGGTGAGGTCCGCGGTTTTCCGGTTTTCAGGCAAGGTAAAAGCATTGATCTGCGGCGTTAAAATCATCTCGACTTCGCCGACTTGTGGGCTGAATGCAACAGGACCGTTCAAAACACCCACAAAAGGATGAACCACAAAATTGCTGACCGGGATATACAATTCCGTCAGGCGGCCCAGCACTTCGACCTGCACTGGCGGCACCCCCACCTCTTCCCAGGCTTCCCGAAGCGCGACGTTCACCAGTTCGCCATCATTTTCTTCAAAACGTCCGCCGGGAAAACTCACCTGTCCGCTATGCCGGTCATTGGGGTTTTGTGTGCGCTGAATGAGCAGGGTATGCCAGGCATCCTCCTGCCAGTACAATAAATTGAGCACGCAGGCCACTTTTGCATCGGGCGGGGGTACCGGATTAAATCCCAGTTCTTCCAGTCGCCGCATACTCGCCATGCGGTATTGTGCGGCCCTGCCCGGCAAAGGCGCTGCGAGCCGCTCACGAAGTTGTTCGATCAGTGTATGGTCCATGTAATTTGTGCGGATATTTGGCACAGGATAAGTATGTAGAAGCATACAAAAATTGGGCGGTTTTGTTCGCATTTTCTGCCTCCGTTTTTCCAACGACATCACCATTCTCTCACCTCTCACTTCTCACCTCTAAAAAAAGCGCAGCAGCTCACAAGGAGCCACTGCGCCGTTTCATTTGGCAAAAAAACGATCAGAAAAGGTCGTGGGCAGGCCATTTGGTAATGGTATTTTTGATGTTGCCGAGCAGTTGGCCCATAGCGACGCCGTTTTTGTCTTTGCCTTCGCCGGGGCGCGTATTCATCAGGATAGAGAAGCAAAAACCGTCCTGGGTGCGTTTCATTTCGGAAAGCGTGCTGGGCAGTGCGCCGTTGTGCCAGAGCGAGCCGGAATTAACCACCCGCGACCAGCCTTTGCAATAGGAATTATTGGTGGCGCTGGGTGTGAACATGGTAGTTTGGCTGGCGCCGCTCAAAATATCCGGTACGGTATTCGACTGATCGACATGCACCAGGAAGCGCACCAGGTCGATCGGGCTGGCGATCCAGCCGCCGTGCGAATCCATCCGCGGGATGTTGTAGAAGTACGCGCTATTGCCGTAGTACTTCACTTCATTCGGTTTGCGCTGGGCGAGGGTGCTGCCGCCGATTTGCATACCGGTGATGCCGCAAGGCGCCAGGATATTGTCCTGTACCCAGTCTTCGTAGGTTGCACCGGTTTTCTTTTCGATAACGCGACCCAGCAGTGCGTAACCGAAATTGGAGTAGTCGTACACATCACCCGGATTGTTGTCGAGGGGGTAGTTGTTCAACGTGTTGTTGATGTAGGTGGTCATGTTCCAGCCCTGGTCCTGCCCGATGGGGTCGCCGTCCTGGTCCCAGCCGCCGGCGTGGTGTGTCAACAGGTGATCGACGGTAATTTCTCTCAGATCAGCGGTATAGGCATTCATGTTGCCGTAAGTGGTGCCCAATATTTTGCCTGCGCCGAAAATCTTTTCGTTCAGTTCAAGTTTATTGGTTTGTTCCAGGCGCATGATAGCGGTTGCGGTGATGGGTTTGGACACGCTGGCAATCCTGAATTTGTGGCGGGGCGCTACTTTTTCACCCGCTTCCTGATCGGCGAACCCGTAGGTTTTGGCGAGTACAAGTTTACCGTTGCGGGCAATAGCGATGGAAAGACCAGGGATGCCGTTGGTTTGCATATAGGCTTCCACGAGGTTGTCGACGGCCTCCATTTCATTGGCTTTGAAAGGATCGCTGCAAGTCCAGATGCCGGCATAAACGTCTTGGTTGTTTACGGTGTAGCCGTTCACCCAAACCGGACGGTAACCCTGGTAGTAGAGGCGATCGAACTCGTCCTGGTAATTTTGAGCGCCGGAAAGCGCATGGCGCGCTGCCAATGCTGGGCCAGTTGTTTTTACCCAGATGGCTGCAAAACGTGGAGCATTGCTGAGTGAATATCCCGAAACTTTGGTGAGGCGGTAGCCCTGCGAGGCCTTTTCATTCACTTCTGCCTGGTATTCCGCGCTGGTCATGCGGTGGCGGGCAAAAACCTGTGGGGCGCCTGCTTTTTTCTCCCAAATGGCGGCGTAATAATCGGTCCCGCCGACGGTGTAACCGCTTACATCCACCAACCGATACCCTTGACCGGTCCACTCGTTGTACTCTGCCTGGTATTCGGCGGAAGTCATCCCGTGTTTGGCTTTCGTCGGCGGGGCGTTGTTTTCTTTTACAAAAATGGCGGCATATTTGGCCTGGTTGCCGGAAGGAAAACCGCTCACCTGAACCGGGCGGTAGCCTTGCGCGGTGAGGCTGTTGTATTGCGCCTGGTATTGTGCACTGGTCAGGTCGTGTTTGGCGGTCCAGGTGGGGCCGCTTTCCTGTTCAAAAATGGCGGCATAGCGGTCCTGGCCGTTGTCGCTGTATCCGCTCACCTGTGTGAGGCGGTAACCCTGGCCGGTCCATTTGTTGAATTCGGTTTGGTACTGTGCGCTGCTCAAGTTGTGGCGTGCGACGAACGGTTGTGCCTGAATGGCGCAGGCAGCGAGCAAAAACAAAAATAAGGGCAGGAAAAAAATGGACTTTTTCATGTTGTTCAAATGAGAGAATGATAGATTTTGAATTGGTTTGACTTTTTAAAATCGGACGTTTGAAAGGATGTGTTTTGGGGAGAAAAAATGTACCCAGGGGGATGGGTGTTTTTGTGTTTTTGTGTTTTGGTGTTTTGGAGGTGCTCCACTTTTGGCATTGTTGCCGTCGCCGTAGGCAATGTGTTTTGGTGTGCGCTACGTTTGTCATCCTGTTGGGATCCGTCCGCTCTACGAGGGGAAATCAGCAGAAATACGTCCGTAGAGTGGACGGATCCCAACAGGATGACAAACGTAGCGTACACCAAAACGCTTAGACTGACGGCTATGGATGCGTCACCGGCAGCAATGCCAAAAGCGGAGCACCTCCAAAACACCAAAACCCTAAAACACCAAAACACCCGTCTACTGCTTGTTTTTCACAGGTGCCACTTTTCCCTGAGCGGCTTTCTTTTCCACTGGAGGCGCGGGGTTCTCCTGCTTTTTAGCATTCGCCGGAGCCGGTTTTGAAATGATATTGCGCTGGCTGGAACTGTCGGCCGCTACGGGCGACCAGTCTTCGTACTGGAAAGTAGAATCGGCGGGGGCCGGTTCGTCGGGCGGCAGGTTGAAATTATCGGACTGGTAAGGGTCGTTGTTTTTGGTCGGCAGCATCTGGATGGTCGTATTCACTTTCTGGAGTTGGCGGTCGAAGGCGTCTTCCGTTGGGGTGTCCATGTTGGCTTCCGAACTTTTTTCGTATTTCTCATACGGCGATGCGCTGCCCGACAGTTCTTCCCAGTAGCGCCAGCGGTAAGGCTGCACCAGGTTTTCGTGCAGGTATTTGTCGGTGTACTGCTTGGCTTCCCGTTTGATGGCGGCGAAATAGTTGGTCAGCCCTTTGGTCAGACCGATGAGTTCGACGATCAGAACGAGGGTGACACTGCCATCCACTTCTTCCTTTTTCACGGATGCATCGGCGAGCGCCTGCTGGAAATTGGCGGCGTAGAAATCGGCCAGTTCCTGCAGTTTATAGCGCAGTCCGTCGCTGTACATATCCGGGAATTCGGCGATTGACTTGAGTTTTTTCGGGTTTTGAAAATCCTGTTTGATGGATTCCAGGAGTTGGTTGGCGCGGGAGGCCGTCTGGTCGTAGGCGGTGCGCAGGCGGAATTGCTCGGCGGGTTTCAGTTGTTCCAGCCCGGATTGCACGCGGATAGCATCGCTTTCGGCCTGTATGCGCAGGTCGCGGTACTTCTGCATGAATTCGGTGTTCACAAATTGGTAGAGCGCGGGGGCTACTTTTTTATTCGGCTGGGCCGAGGCGCCGAGGCCGGCAAGCAAGAGGCAGAATAGAAGGACTGCGTTTTTCATGATGACTGATCGTTTTTGAATCGTTTGTCATCATGTGTTGCGAGCGGGAGGGATGTACCCAGGGAGGGGAGGATTTTTTTGGAGGGGGCAGGACCAATGGACTGATATTGAAAAACGATGTAAATGTCCTGTTGTAACTTTGCGACAAATTAAAAAAAAGACACTGCCGCAGCGGTTTAACACCGGAGTGAGTCAATGGGGCCTGTTTACCAGTTCACTGAAACAATATTTACCATCCAAAAAAAATCAGCATGGCTTATGTATGTCAAATCGAAAGAGCCTTTTTGGTTACTTTTCTTTTCATATTGACTATTGTAAACAATTCAACTGCACAGGGCGAAACAACTCCACAAGATACCACTTGTCCAACTTGGTATTACAGGGAAGACATAGTGCCGGAGTACTTCAAACCCGGTTACCAAACGGCTATTTTTGGTAACAATGTAAATGTACGGGCATCACCTTCCCAAACAGCCGCCGTTCTTGACGTCTTGCCTATCGGTCAACCCTTACAGGTTATTGCTTTTGACTCAACTCGCCATACCATCAATGGTCGTAGTGCTTGTTGGCATTTGGTTGGTTGGTCTGACGAAAAAAAGGAGCAAAAACAAGGTTGGGTTTGGGGGGGATACCTATCGTTGGCAGGTGGTGGCTGTAAAAATCAAGTTTTGTTTCTGCTTGGCTGCACGGAGGTAAAAAAAAGCAATGATAACCGGGTAATAAGGTATGTGCACGAAATAAAGGCCATAAAGGACTTTAAGTTAATTGATAAAATACAATTACCGGAGGTTACTCTTGGCGAAGCGCAGATGATAAATTTCAGCATACAATCATCAAGAGGGTTACCTGATGTACAAAATGTAGTGCTTTTCAACTGGTCGGGGGCGTTCTGTGGAGGAATCCAGGAAGATTTTTACGCCTTATGGACAGAAACTAATCATTTTCAATTACTTCCCACGTTGAAATCAATGGGAGAATCAGGCTTTTATACACAAATAGAGCAGTACATTTTTCCCGATGAAACAGCAGAGGTGAAATATAAATATCCCTTAATGTACCTCCTTGAAAAACCTGAAAATAAAACTGCAATTCTTTACCTAAAAGAAGATAGTGGTGGTGACGAAAACGGAGCCAGCGTTTCTATTTCTATCAGCAAACTCAAATTTGTCAACCATGTTTGGAAAAAATAACGATGCAACAAATAGCCTGAAACTGGAGTTGCATCCCGAAAATTTTCGAGCGATATTTTCGAAAATGCTTAAGTTAATACTAGGTATTTTTCTTTTCGTATTACCCGCAACAGGGCTGGCCATTTATTTTTTATATGAATCAGCCTATCTGGTATATGGAGCGACAGCAGTAAGCCTGTTATCGTTTGTTGCGATCATCTATTGGAGCGTCAACAGTAGTAAATCAGTTTATCAAGTTGATATTTCACCCACTGGATTCAGTATGCTTACGACTACAACCAGCGCCTTTGCGGAGTCAGTAAATGGCTGGTACAGATGGGAAGATATTGCCTATTATACTTATGACGTTGGCGATGAAAGCACCAAACTCAAACTCATTCTGTACTTGAATTCCGGCCAATGCTTATCTTTTTACTACCTGGGACTTAAAGAAACTGGGGATTTGCCAAATTTTTATCACATCCTGCGCAATCGTCTGCCTGAAAAAGAACGAAAATTGTGAAATCAATTTAAACATGAATATTTTTGTAAACATAATAGCGATACTGGCAGGCATATTTTGCACTACGCCACTATATGCTCAGGTTGATATATTTTCAACACCACCTCCCAATGCGCCAATTAAGCCCGAAAAATTAAATACATTTATAAGAGACTCGATTGAAGAGCATCAAAAAAAAATCGTAAATGTTGGTACACCATACAAGTATTGTCTTCCGCATGTCTGCCTCAACAGGATGGGAAAATACGCGCTTGTAGGATTTGATCATCAACCCCTTTCAGCCTTTGAGTTTGATGATATTAAGGGTGACTGGTATGATAATGCTTATATCGTTCGAAAAGGCGAACGGAGGGGCTGCATTGATACAACCGGAAAATGGTTGCTACCGGTGCAATATCCACAACTTTCATTTACACGTCCAGGCCGTTTGATTTCGTCAGGAGTGAATTCGAAATATGCATTCGTTTTTAATTTTCAAGGAAAATCGGTTTTACCAGAAGCATTTCAATTTGCTGGAACGATGGATTTGGGCAGCCGGACGGTGATAAAGGCCAGAAAAGAATTAAGTGATTCTCTGTATTTGTTTGATCTGAGTGGGAATAAAATAATTACTTATGCGGCGTATGATATGGAACCTTTAAGCCATGGAAATGGCAACCGGTACGCTGTTAAATCAAGCCCCGATCAGTGGTCGGGCACAGAAATGGTAGTAGATAGTAATTTCCAATCAATCGCCCCGCCGGTTTTACTTAGCGCTTTCTGGTCAAATGACCATTGGGTATATTATCATCCAAAGGGAACAGAAAAAGGGGGGTTATATGCTATTGCAGCACAAAAATTTCATCCTTTAGATGGTATGACAACCCCTGTTAAAAACCATTCCGCACTCATTGTTGAGGTGAAGGGAAAGGAAGGTTTATTAAATAACAAATTAAAAACCATAGCGCCACCACAGTTTTTATCCATCGAACAAGTAGTGGGACAAGATCTATTCATTGTACGCAACCATGAATACAAGTATGGATTAATGGATGGACAGGGCAAAATGGTGCTTGATCTGGTGTATCAGCAAATCGTGCAACGGAATATTGGCGTCTGGTATAATCAGGGAGAAGAGATGGATCCGGATTACCCCTCCATTCCAACTGATTTTTTAACCTTGATAGATGCGAAGGGGCAGGAATCCTGTTTCCATTCCGGGAAAAGAAAATTTTTAGCAGAATGTTCCAGAGTAGTCACTCCTGATCTTTATTTAATACGACAAGAGGCCAATGAAGGCACAAAGGAATATTTAACACATAGTGATGGGAGGCAAATAACCGAGGTAAGCAATATTTGGGCTTCAAGAAGCCTGGTAATCGCTGTAAAAAAGGGAGATAACAGCCCCAAAGTGCAGGTATATGATAGATATGGAAACTTTCTCAAAGAATTGGATTCTCCTCCTATAGGCCTGGAGATCCCCAATAAACGATACTACACCTGGGTCACTAAAGAAGGAAAAACGGGTATACTTAACACGGAATTCAACCCAATTATCCCGGCCCAATACGATTACATCCTGGCACTGAAGGAGATACCAACTAAATACACCTCCGAGTGGGTCAAATACGCATATCGCCACCCCAAACATACGTTTTTAGGCTGGCTATGGAATAGTGACAAAACAACGCCCCTTCTCATCAAAGAAAATGGAGAAGTCGTAAGTATAGTTGAACTGGATTAAAAACAGACTCGTACTCGCATAAGGCGATACGTTTTGGATTGTAGAAGTAATAACATTTCTGCCACGCCTGGTTTCCCATTTCCCTGTATCAATCCAGGCACAGCGCTACAGCAGTGTCTTTTTCAACCTCCTGCAAAGGTAGAACGGCATGTTTCCTGCTATTTAAAGCCTTGTTTCCAGGACTTATAGACTGGTATTGAAAAACGATGGGATGTCCTGCTCTTCTTTTGTGGCAGGTCGAAAAAGACGCTGCCGCGGCGCTGGGGGCCGGGTGGCTTGGAGCGCGGGGAAACAAATGCTTGATTATCAACACCAATAACCGATAACCACTCAAATCTTCTGATACACCAGCGTCCCCTGCCCGTCCGTACCCACCCAGGTCATTTTATCACCTGAAAAACTGATCGTGTACGTCTGACCGACCGCAAAATTGGTCGCCGATGTGGTGAACAGGTTGCCTTCCAGTTTCCATTGGGTTTTGCTGTACAGTTTTTGCTGGATGTCGATGTATTTCTGATCGCAACCACTGGCCGCAGCATTCAGCCGGTAGGTAGCATCGGCATTGATTTCATACACAATTTTAGCGGCGCAGGGTCTTTGTTGCAGGAGTGCGGCGTGCATATCCATGGTTGTGCCATCATAAACTATGGTATGCGACAACACTTTCCAACGCCCAACAGGGCTTTGTGCATGGATTTGAAGGGAGGCAAGCAGGAAAACGAGCAGGAACAATGATTTTTGCATGGGCTAGTTTTGAATGTTTAGCAGGAATGGCTGTGGGCGTGCAAATTTAAGCATCTCGGGCATGAAATCAATCCCGAATTTCCTGTCCACAGATTTTATTTTTTTCGAGGACTACACATGAGTTATGCCTAATTTTGGCGCGAAAAGACTGCGAAGCAGTCAAATCTTTGTGCCCTACTACACCAACCACTTAGAATAAACGAAACAACAACAATGTGACCTATGTGGCTTTTTCTATGTGACTATGTGGTAAAAAACCCGTGTCTCATCCAAAAGATATGATCGAACAAGCATTTATCGCCGACGGCATCCGCACGCCTATCGGTAGTTTTGGCGGCGCCTTGTCTGTTATCCGGACCGACGACCTGGCGGCACACACCATCCGGCAACTGCTCGAAAGGCACCCGCAACTCGACCCCGCGGCCATCGCGGATGTGTACCTCGGTTGCGCCAACCAGGCCGGCGAAGACAACCGTAACATCGCCCGCATGGCGTTGCTGCTGGCAGGTTTGCCACACACGGTACCGGGAGAAACCGTCAACCGGCTTTGCGCCAGTGGAATGGCCGCCGTGATCCATGCCAAACGCGCCATCAATGCAGGCGACGGCGACCTGCTGCTGGCCGGCGGCGTGGAGCACATGACCCGCGCGCCGTATGTTATCAGCAAATCGGCCAAACCCTTCGGAACGGACGCGCAGATGTACGACAGTAGTTTTGGCTGGCGTTTTATCAACCCGCAGATGCAGGCCATGTACGGGACCGATGCTATGGGCGTAACGGCTGAAAACCTGGCGGAAATGTACCAGATCAGCCGGGATGACCAAGACCGGTTTGCGCTCTGGAGCCAGCAAAAAGCCACCCGTGCCCGCGATGAGGGCCGCCTGGCCGAAGAAATCGCCCCTGTACTCATTCCAAAAGGTAAAGGTGAAACCTTCACCTTCCAATCCGATGAATTTATCAAACCGGATACCAGCCTCGATGTACTGGGTAAACTGAGAACGGCTTTTAAAAAAGACGGAACCGTCACCGCCGGCAATGCTTCGGGCCTCAACGACGGCGCCGTTGCCTTGCTGATCGCTTCAGAAACGGGTTTAAAAACCCACGGATTGCAACCGTTGGCGCGTATCGTCAGTTCGGCGGTAACAGGCGTGGAGCCACGCATCATGGGTATCGGCCCGGTAAGCGCTTCCCGGCAGGCGCTGCAAAAAGCCGGATTGAGCATCGATGACATGGATGTACTGGAACTCAATGAAGCATTTGCCGCCCAGGTGCTGGCCTGTACCCGTCAACTGGGCATCGCCGACAACGACGAACGACTGAACCCCAATGGCGGCGCTATCGCCCTGGGTCATCCGCTGGGCATGTCCGGCGGACGCATCATCCTGGCTGCTGCCCGCGCATTACAGCGCTGCGGCGGCCGTTATGCCCTCTGCACGATGTGTATCGGGGTAGGACAGGGATATGCGGTAGTACTTGAGAAGTAAGTCGTCAGTCCGAAGTCTGTAGAGTGTGCCGCTCCGCGCTTGGGTTTCCTAAGCATGGAACGGTATACTCTACGGACTTCGCACTGAAGACTTCGCACTCGCTAAGCGACTTCCCCGCCGCAGGACGACCCCGCTCCAGCCGTGCATCCGTAGCAATGCTGGTTCAGCACGATATTCCGGTCTGACAACAGCTTGTAATCAAAATTGCTGATGTGGTTCGATTCACTGGTACTCACTTTCAGGTCGAGCATCTGGTTAAAATCACAATCGTACAAATAACCGTCCCAGCTCACAGAAATGGTATTGCGGCACATCACGCTGGCTACGGTAGCCGGGTTGAAGGCATTCACCAGTTGCGTCATGTAATCCTCATAATTGTCCGATTCGAGCAGGTATTCCAGAAAGCGGCTGATGGGCATGTTGGTGATGGCGAAAAGCCGGTTGAAGTCGATATCGTACTTGCGTTTGAGTTGGCTTTTGAATTCTTTTTCCAGACCCGCTTGTGCGCCCGGCAAAAAAGCGCCCGAAGGGTTGTATACCAGGTCGAGCAAAAGTCCGCTGCCTTCCCGGCCATAACCTACGGCATTCAGCCTGCGCAAGGCCTCGATACTGTCTTCAAACACGCCGTCGCCGCGCTGTGCGTCCGTGCGGGTTTTACTGAAATAAGGAAGTGAAGAGACAATTTGCACCTGATTTTCCGCAAACCACTCCGGCAGGCTGTGGTATTTCGGATTGGACCTGATGATGGTCAGGTTGCAGCGATCTATGACCGTTTTGCCCAGTTTCCGGCATTCTTCCACAAACCATTTGAAGTGCGGATTCATTTCGGGTGCGCCACCGGTAATGTCGACCGTAGGGATATCGTAAGCCGACAGGATTTCGAGGCACTTTTCGAGCGCATTGCGGTCCATATTCTCTACTTTTTTATCCGGACCGGCATCCACGTGGCAGTGGGAGCAAGTCTGGTTGCAGAGTTTTCCGATATTCACCTGAAAAATTTCAATACGAGAAGGCAACAAGGGCGCATGACCGGCTTCTGCTGCCTTAGAGGCGAAAGACGGGAATTTGATATCCACCCTTTCTTTGCCATTGAGGACCTGTAATTGAAAAAACGTATCGGCGAGTTCGTCGCCCCGGGATGCAAGAGATTTTGTTCTTTGATGAATAGACATATTACATCGTCATTTTTTTAGCATGTTTCATCATCTGGGTGGAGTAAACCAGCGTAATACCCGCTTTCATGGTGGCTGCCACGTGTACGGCTTCCATCATTTGTTCTTCGTCGGCGCCGGCCTGTAAACAGCCCGATGTATAGGCATCGATACAGTATGGGCATTGCATAGCATGGGAAACTGCCAATGCGATCAATGCTTTTTCACGGGCAGTCAGTGCGCCTTCTTTCATTACCTCGTTGTAATAATCGAAAAATTTTTTCCCCATTGGGCCTTGCCATTCTGTGATATTGCCAAAATTTGCGAGGTCAGCGGGTTCGAAGTACGTTTTTTCTTTGCTCATGCTGAGTAAGTTGGATAAAGTGAAACAGGATTGGTGTTACGAAATAACCTTACGAGTATTTGAATGCTACGGTTTTCAAGACAACAACGCAAACATAACAATTGCTGCAGGTTCTGAAATTTTTGTGTTTTCAAATTCAGTATCATCTGTCGGCTGTTGGACTTACTCGTCACATCAAAGACCCTGCACGAAACTTTCTTTTTCCAGGTAACCGAATAATCCTTCAAAACCGAAATCTTTGCGTTGTTCTATTTTACCTTACTGCTTGTTATACGCCATTGATGACAACCGGCGTTGAAGGCAATGAAACAAACAATCCCGATCGACTACCGTTTATCAATTCTAATCGCACATGAAAAAAAGTATCCTTTTCGCCGGTTTGCTCTGTTGTTCCTTGTGGGTTTCCGCCCAAAGCGTTAATCCACAAATCGTTGATTTACAGGACAAAACAGGGCTGCTGAGCCTGTTGTTCGATTCCAAATTATTTGACCCCAGCGGTGAAGTGCTCTGGCGGCCGCTCAATTTTTCAGATGCCCTGAACGCCAATTATTCCGACGACGGCTACCTGCATACCCACCTCGACACCCTGCTTTATTTTACCACATACGGTATCAGCCAGGTGGTGGCCGTTTTTTCCACCCTGCATTATGAAAAAGGTGAATTGAGTGATTGCCATGCCTGTGGCGTGCAGATCAGTGTCGCAATTTTCGACGAAGCGCCGGGCGGAAAATGGAGCCTGGGCCGTTTTTCCAAACACTTCACCACCCTGGGCAGCGGCGGTGAAAACGGTGAAATCGGCCTGACACAGTTCGGGGCCAACCAGTGGTGCCTGACCCTTTCCATGGCCTGGATCGGGCAGGGCGTATTCAGTGAATATACCAGTTTTTACAACCTGGATAATATGGAAAAAGTGTTCAACTACGCCGGGCATGAGGACAACAGCGGGGCGCTGGGCGCTGAAACCGAAGAATCCTACTCCTTTGATAAATCTATCCATTTTATCACCCACGAAGAGACGGAATCCGGCTGGTGGGACTTCGAAATCGTGACACGCGGCACCAAACCCGGCAGCGGCGACAACGAAAAATCGGTACCAGCCAACAGTGTGGAACGGTACCACTTCAATTGGGAAACGGATACTTATATGAGGGTGTGCCCGTGACCACACTTGTATGCCGGAACGCTAACCCCGTTGTTTTTACAACACCTGTTCCAACTTTTCATGTTCTGCCACAAACGGCTGGTTCCGCAGGCGCTTTCCCATCGCTTTATACAACGCATTCGCTACCGCACCGCTCAATGGCGGCAGTGCCGGTTCGCCCAGCCCGGTCGGGTCGATGCCATTGTCGACAAAAAAGACTTCCACCTCGGGGATTTCGTTCATCCGGATCAGTCGGTAGGTGTTGAAATTTTTCTGTTGAGGTTCGCCGTCTTTAAACGTCAGTTGCCCGTACATGGCGTGCCCAAGTCCATCGACGATACTGCCCACCACCTGGTTAAGCGCGCCGCTGCGGTTGACCACAATGCCACAATCCACGGCGCAATACACTTTTTGCAGGGTGTATTTGCCTTTGCGTTTCACCACTTCCGCTACCTGCGCCACATACGACAAGTGCGCGTAATACACGCTGAAGCCCAGGAAAACACCTTTTTTGCGCTTTTTGTACCAGCCTGATTTTTCGGCGGCCAGTTCGATCGTTTGGATAAAACGCTCGGCGTCGTAGGTAGGTTTGCCTTCCGCATTGAGCGGCGCTTTGGCCTGGCGGAAGAGTTCGAGCCGCATGGTAACGGGGTCTTTTCCGGCGGCTTCAGCCACTTCATCGAGAAAAGACTGTTCCGCACCGGCCAGAAAATTGGTGATCGGTGCGCGCCAGGGGCCTGTCGTGATCGGCGATTTGTGGTCGACCGCCTCGATCAGGATATTGGGTATGGCGCCTGCGGGAAAGTTGTTTTCCCGTACCGGATTGCCCGAATTGATGCCCACGCCGTGCAGTTCGTAGGCGGTGATATTGCCGGCTTTGTCCAGCGCCGCGCGGAAACGGTACCGCGCAGCCGGCCGGTAAATGCCGCCGGTCATGTCGTCTTCCCGCGTCCAGATCACCTTGACGGGCGCTTTAATGATACTCGACAACTCGGCGGTTTCCACTGCGTAGTCGGGGCGCAGGCGGCGACCGAATCCGCCACCGATGCGCAACATTTCCAGGGAAATATTTTCAACGGGAATATTCAGCAGTTTGGAAACCTGATCCCGGGCGGCTTGCGGGGTTTGCACCGGCCCCACGAGTTCCACTTTGTCGGGGCGCACATCGGCGAAAAAATTCATCGGCTCCATCGGCGAATGGGAGAGGAAAGGGCACTGGTATTCGGCTTCAACAATTTTTGCCGCAGCGGCAAATGCCGCAGCCGTATCGCCCTCCTTGCGTTTTACCTGTGCCTCGCCGGTGGCCATCAATTCTTTAAAAATACGGTCGTGGTCGGCGCTGCTTTCCAGATTCGCCTCTTTTTCATACTCCGCTTTGAGCGTTTCCCGGGCTTTCATCACTTCCCAGGTCGATTTGCCGACGACCGCCACGTTGTTTTTAAACGACACCACATCCACAATACCGGACATGGCTTTGGCCGCCGCGCTGTCGACTGATTTCAGTTTCAATCCGAATGCGGGTGGGTGCTGGATCATGGCGAACAACATGCCTTCCCGGTAAAAATCCATGCCATAAAGCGGTTGACCCGTTACAATTGCATGATTATCAACACCTTTGACGAAGGTGCCGATGATTTTAAAATCCTTGCGGTCTTTGAGTGGCACATCCTTTGGCGGCGTCAGTTTGGCGGCATCGGCGGCAAGTTCGCCATAACTCGCCTGTTTGCCGCTGGGGTGCAGCACTACCCCTTTATCGGTTGTGCAGGTGCCGACCTCCACGCCCCAGCGCTGGGCAGCGGCTTCCAGGAGCATCTGCCGGGCGGTGGCGCCGGCCTGACGCAGGCGCAGCCAGGAATGCGGGGTGGAATAACTCCCGCCGGCCACCTGTCGTTCAAATTTAACGGTATCCAGCGGCGCCTGCACCACTTTTACCTTGGTCCAGTCGAAGTCCAGTTCTTCAGCCACGGTCATCGGAAACGAGGTTTTGATGCCTTGTCCGACCTCCGGATTGGGTGAAAAAATGGTTGCAGTGCCGTCGCTGTTGATCGCGAGGTAGGCGTTAAAATCAAAAGCGCCTTCGAGCGTCGCATTGGCAACGTCTGTATTTGATTTTCCGGATGCGAAAAGGTCGAAACCCAGGAAAAGTCCGCCGCCGATGAGGGCTGAACTTTTCAGAAAATCGCGCCGGTTGTATTGCGAAGAGGTGGACATAGTAGTTATCCGTTATTAGTTATTGGTTATCAGTGTTGATAATCAAGGGGTATTGTTGAGATTGTTGAGGGTTGAGATTGTTGAGGTGCCTGAGGGGAAGTCTCAACAATCTCAACCCTCAACCCCTCAACAACAAACAAACTCAACCCTTTTCCGCTGCCAACTTCACCGCATCCCGAATCCGGTGGTAGGCGCCGCAGCGGCAGAGGTTGCCGGACATGGCCTGTTCAATTTCCTCGTCATTCGGTTTTGAATTGTTTTTCAGCAGCGCCGCCGCCGTCATAATTTGCCCGGCCTGGCAGTAGCCGCATTGCGGCACATCTATTTCATCCCAGGCCAGTTGCAGGGGATGATCGCCTTTTTCGGAAAGTCCTTCGATGGTGGTGATACCTGAATTGCCGATGGCAGAAACAGGCAGTACGCAGGAGCGGGTCGCCTCGCCGTCGATGTGGACGGTGCAGGCGCCGCAGGCAGCTATGCCGCAGCCATATTTTGCGCCGACCAGGCCCAGGTGGTCGCGTAAGACCCAGAGCAGGGGTGTGTCGGAGGCTAAATCGGCGGTGTAGTTGCGGCCATTAATGAGGAGGGTATAAGTTGCCATAGTTGTCAAACGTTTTTGACGTGGAAGATGCCTCCGAAAGATATGGGGTTTTATGGGGAAAGACAAAACGGTGGCGGTGGTTTTGCTGAAATTGGCAGAGCGATGAGGTGACATCTGCGAAGTATGAGCAGGTGTCTCATCGCAGGAGGATTTGATAGTCAAAAACTTCGGAGAAGTTAACCCAATGTAGAGCATGTATCCCATTACCTTTGAAGCCTAAATCTCCTGCGATGCGATTCCTTTACCTGCTCTTATTTTTTCCATCTTTTGCCGCTGCCCAGATCAAGGAAGAAGTTGAACTGTCTCAACTTCCTGCTTGTGAAGGGTTTGAAGAAAATTTTTCTTTTGGCGGCACGCCTACTTCCGTTATTGATTGCGAAACTGGAAAGGTATATAACATCGCCACAAGCCTGGACCAACTGACGCCATACACCATGGCACTGAATCTGAGTAAAAAAAAGTTGACGGACTTTCCGACCGAAATATTGAAATATCCGCAACTTAAAGTGTTGAACCTCAGTGGAAATGAATTGACGTCCATTCCTCCTGGAATCAAAAAAATGACCGCATTGCGCTTATTGAACCTTGGTAACAACAGGCTAACTGCCTTGCCAGATGAAATATGGGAACTCCGCGAATTGCGAAAACTTACGTTGAGTTTAAATCAATTGGATTCGCTATCGGAAGGACTTGGGAAACTGAAATCATTACAGGAGTTATACCTGATCAAAAACAGGCTTCACCATCTGCCATCGACCTTGCATCAGCTGACGGGGCTGCGAATACTTAAATTGAATGAAAATCAATTGACTGAAGTGCCTGCCTCTATCGGTGATTTGCACAACCTCCGCAATTTGCAATTTGAATACAATAAAATAAGTGCTTTGCCGAACGAAATAGGCCAGCTGACAAAATTGCAAATTCTGGAACTGTCCCATAATAATCTCTCTGCATTGCCACCGGAAATCAGTCAACTGACCTCTTTGCAGGAATTGTACCTTGATTTTAATGCGCTGCTTTCCTTGCCGCCCGGCATTGTGTATTTAAAAAATCTGAAACGCTGCTCCATTTATAAAAGTAAAATAACGGACCTGCCCCCCAACATGAATCAAATGACGGCATTGGTGTTCCTGCTACTGGGATCTAATCCCATTTCGGAGTCTCAAATTGTACAACTTAGGAATGACCTGCCAAAATGCAAGATTGCGTTTTAAAACCTGATTATCAAGACCTTGGTTTTCTGATCATGGGTGATTTGATCACGAAATGAATTAGTCTGAAGAGCGTGGCGGTTAATAATTAAGAGCACTCATTTCCCGCGCACCACCTCCACTCCCACCCATCCCAAAAACACCCCCAAGGCCCCAAACTTCAGCCACGCAAAACCATACATCGCCGCAGGAAAAAATCCCCTGCTGCCGTCCAGAATCTGAAGCAGCAGCACATTTTCGATAGCGTCCGACAAGCCGGCCACCACCAGCAGCAAGGCCATGGTTTTCAGGCGCTTATGACTTGAACCCAGCAGCGTGCGGGCAAAAAAGAACAGGGTGAAAGTATAGCCGAGGATATAGAGAAAATCCCAGTACGTGTTTTGCCGGAGTTTATCCACTTTGGTCAGCGAATTGGCGTCGGGTTGCTGCCATTCGGCGCTACTGAGCAGCGCGTTGGTGGCCGCTTCCGTTTTCAACATCTCGAAAGCGACGACTTGTTTGCCGTCCATCCATCGAACCATTTCGTCGTGTATGAGGTAAGTCAGAACAGCGGAAAGTAGCAGGAACAATAGGTTTTTGAATCTGGCAGACATAAGTAGATATGCAAAATTAGTTAGACTATATTCTTTACAAATGCCTGATTATCAACACGAATAACCAATAACCAATAACTAATAACAGATAACTACTTATTGCTGCGTGGTATCGGCAGGCGGCACAACCAGCGTATCAGCGGGCGCTTCCGCCCTACGCATGTGCATTTCAAAAGTCATGCCCCGCATTTCCAGTTGGAGCACCAGCAGGGAGTCTTTTATAGTAACGGCCTGATAACGAATGGGTTGTGGTGTTTTCTGGATAATAATTGACTTATCCACTTCGTAATCGACGGGGACTTCCGCGCCAACGGGAAGGTTGGTTTTCATTTTACCGTCGGGTCCGAAATCGAAGTACACCCCTTCGAGGGTGCCGGTTTCCCGTTCATTGCGCAGGGCTTTGGTCAGTTCCCAATGCCCGATAATACCCGCCTGGGTCTTTTCACTGGTATCTTCACAGGAAGGCAGCACCAGGAATGCGGACAGGCAGAAAGTAGTAAAAATAACGCGGGGCAGCAACATAAGCGAATGACCAGAATTTATATGACGTGTTTGGTGTATAGTATTTAGTGTATAGTATTTAGTGTTTAGGGGTGCTTCGCTTAAGACGACAGTGTGTGGGTTGGCACACTAGTTTGACATTTTTTGTACGCCAGAACACTATTCCGGCAATTCTTGACGAATTGCCCTACCGGAACAGCGTTCCAGCATGCCGATTTTCACCCAAGCGAAAAAATGTTCCGCAGTGTGCCAATCTACACACTGTCGTCTTAAGCGAAGCACCCCTAAACACTAAACACTAAATACTATACACCAAACACGTCTATTTAATGTCCACGTAGCCAAAACCGAGATGCGGATACTCGCCGAACCCGGCAAAATAGGAAAACTCCATGGAACCCAGCGGCATACTCACCTCAAATTCGTAGGCGAAACCGCGCAGTTGCTGGATATCTTCCGGATTGGGTTTCAGGTGAATCAGCCGCGATTTGGCTTGTCCCATCAACCGGTAATGCATAGGAAACGCAGGATCCAGCAATTTCATATTGGCCAGCGACTTGTATTGCATCGCCGCTTTGAATCGCCGTACGATATGGTGAAAAAAACTTACATCGTAGGCCTCATTATCCGGTAAAAGATAAGGATTGGGCGTTTTCACTTCGTCTACGGTCGTGACGGAGATCGGCGACACGGCTTTGAACTGCATGGTTTCCTTGAAATTAGGCCGGCTCATGACTTGCCAGTGCTTCACTTCAAATTGCGCGGGGCGGCCTTCGCAGGTCCCCAATGCAAGCGGCATCTGCCGGAATAAATGAACCACTTGTTGTTCAAAAACCGGCGGCAGATAAATGGAAAAACTCAGTTTTACCTGATTACCCAGTAATTTGAATTCTTGTTTTACCTGATCCATCTCGTAGGGATAGATCGCCAAGGGACTGAAAGTGAACAACTTATAATTCCGGGATGTCAAATCAAATCCCTGTTGCTGTACCCATGTAGATAGTTCAGTGCCTGCTTTAGAAAGGACAGAAAAAATCCACTGCGAGATTTCGGATTGGTAGTTAATTGGAATGATCGTGCCTTTCTGGCAGGAAAGGCTGAACTGTATGCGCATAAATTACCTGTTGAGATTAAAGACAGATTAAAAGAAATCCATATACACTTTTGTATTGGATATCTTTTTTCGGGCGAAAAGTACGCATTTGTTCATTTTAACAAAGGAAATTTTTAACACTCACTTTGCCATGGCTCCAAAAGACCATGAAATAAGTCATCCAAACTACATTTTCATGTAGGGGTTTAACGGAATTTGGGCCACATTTCCCCTGAAATGTGCGGGGTCGTAAGACCCACGCACGGCGATAACAATTGGCTTACCAACATGCCAAAGCACCTGGTATCACGAATTTCTGAGCTTGGGGTTTCTGCCGTGAGCGGGTCTTACGCCCCCTCACCCTAATGGGTTACTGCGAAAAATACTTAAGTGTCAAGTCGGATAACTAATAACTGATAACCGATAACTATTTATGTGGTAAAAGAACTACCGCACCAGCGTCAAATCCCCTTCCAGCAACAGTTGTTCGCCGTCTGAAAACTCCACAAGGGCAAACCAGGCGTACACCCCGGCGGGCGCCGGTTGTCCGCGCCAGCGGCCGTCCCACCCGTCGGAAGCATACTGTGGTGAAAAGTTATCGCGGCGGTAACACAGATCGCCCCATCGGTCGGCAATCTGAAAATGAATCACTTTCAGTTCGCTGTCATCTGTAAAAATGGTAATGTAATCGCTGTAACCGT
>JADLCC010000196.1 GCA_020847425.1 Saprospiraceae bacterium | reverse complement strand
GCTTTGATGATTGCTTCCGCCGCTGCTATCGCCGGTTCTCTTTCCGGAGATCTCACTTTTTCCGCTTCAAAAACATTGTATAAAACGGCTTTGAACAGTTTATTCTGTTGCTTTTCAATACGTATCAGTGATTTGGTCCATTCCACATCATTGCTCAATGCCGTAAAATCGATCTTCTCCGCATCCGTCAGGATGCTGGTGATTTGAACAGAGCCACCGGTTTTGTCGTATTTGATCTTCTTTTTGAGCGATTTGTCGTCGGCAAGCACCCAGGCGAGGTTTTTCGGCGCATTGGTAATAAACACGTTCGTGCCCTCCAGTATGCCTGCAATCTGCTCTACCACGGGCGGGTCGAACAACACTGCCGCCTTGCTCCGCACCAGGTCGGTCGTAGCCTGCGCCTGGATTTCCAGCAGCTGCAAATCGGCATCCGGCGTTCCCGGATCGGCTTTCAAATCCTGGTGCGCCACTTCGATCGCATTCAGACCGTCATACAGTTTTTTAGCCAATTGCAGTACCGTTTTTTCCGTGGGCGCCAGCGGTTTTTTCGGATCGTCTACATCTCGGATAAGGTAGTTCAATTGCCGGTAATCGAAGCCGGCGTCTTCCATACGACCCCAGCGCTCCATCATTTCCAGCGTGGTATCCGCATTCGTGAATGGATTTCCAAAGAGTGGTAAAATGGAAATAAAAGCAGGGATTTTCAAGCCCAACGCTTTGGACAGAAGCCGGTAACGATACATCACGGACAGGTTTTTTACCGTTAAGGCATCGTCCAGCCCGGCATCCTCCATAATGGCCTCCAGATCATCGGCCGAGAGGTTGAAAGCCGCCATAAGGACCGGTACATGCTCGCTGATCTTGGCATCCGAAGCCAGGAAATTACCGTTTTGATCCGCTTTGAACACCTTGTCCATTCCCAGCAGGTTGTGCGTCAGGAACAGGCGTTTGTACAACGATTTCTCGCCCGAGGTGCTGATATTTGTCCAAAAGGTGAGCAGTTTGATGAGTTCCAGCCCCGTTTTGTCCAGCAGTTTTTTGACTGCTACCAACTGGTGTAAGAAGTAGGGCGTAATATCGCAATGCACCGCATGGCCTTCAGTCCCGTTTCCACAGCCGCAATCCGCTCCACAATCGGCACAGTCGCCACCTCCGTCAAACAGATCGCCGCAATCATCACAATCCTTCGAGCCGGGCAGGGCATCGTCCAAACAATTTCCTTTGGCGGCGCTCAAACCCGTCAATGCTTTGTCGATTTCGTCGATGGTCCACCCCATTTTGCGCCACAGCCGGATAAAGCGATGGATGTGATCGTATTCTTCCACAGTGACGGAGGAACCATCCAGGTGAATTAGGCGCACTGTATCCAGATTGCAGGTTTCTTTGGCTTGAAGGTAAGTTTTGTAAGGCATTTTGGTTTGGGTATTGAGCAATTTGTCGCCCTCCCAATATCCTTCGATGCCGTTGGTTCCTGTAAACCTGAATAATTGTTTTAGTTGATCTAACTTGATAAACTCATCATTCGTGATTATCACCTCTCCTGTCGAACAATTGTACTGACCCAGCACAATTTGTTCTCCCAGTTGCGATAACACCAATTCGCAGTTGGTGGTAATCTGTAACACAGCGCCTGAACTGTTCACGCCTGCCGGCATCTCAGACCTAAATACACCTCCCGTACAGGCACATTTCCCTCCATTTTCCAATACGATCATCCGGCCAATTTTCTCAAAATGGCATTTCACCCAGTTTTTGATGTCGGCTGCCGAAACCGGCGTTTCTTCTTCCCCGGAAGACGGGCAGGCAAGGTCGGCTTTGTTGCCGTTGAGGTTGAAAAAAGTAGGCAGTGACACCAGATCGGGGAACAATTGCACTAATTTTTCAGAATTGGTGAGCAGTTCGATCAATTTATCTTCCCCGTTGACCGCCTTAAACTGCTGCAAAAAACGGTAACTGAAATGTATATTTTCGGTGATGTACTTCGCCCTGCCGCGCGGCATATTCGGGTTCAGGCACCGGGTCAAAAGCAGTTCTACCAGATCGGTGTATTGAATTCCCGTGCGACGCAGAAATTGTTTTTTGACGAAAGTGAGCCCCATTTCTAGTTGATCGTCGAGCATGTCGACTTCCGTTTCGTAGCCGTAATACTGATGCACGGGCCGTACGCCGATTTTCGTCCGGTATTCTTCCTGCGTATGCTCCAGGTTGCATTGTTTGTCCCAGTACTCTTTGGAAACGAAGGCTTCCTTGGTCAAAATGACGTATTCTTCCTGTGTGATACCGAGGTATTCAGCATCGACGGCACGGTCGATGTAGTTTTTGTGTAGTTGATCGAGTGTTTGGTCGGCAGACACATTTCCCGAATCGGCATCCGGATCGGCTGGATCGCAATTGTCCATCGGGTCCGGGTTGTTGGTCGGTTTCCGGGGTGAGCGGAAAACGTCGATCAACTCCGAGCGGTTGGTACCGAGAAAGGCAAGATCGATCCGCGCCGCATCGATCGGCTGGTGATATGGCAAGGTGAAGGGGTATACTTCATCTTTGAGGATGCAATAGGCCTGGTATTCGGTGTGCTGGGGCTGTGCCAGGAGTTCAGCGCTGGTTTCGTCGGCTACGTTGAAGGGTTTAGTGTGTTTGAACACCACGTAATTTTCCATCACCTCGTTCACCAGATCCACGTAGGGCAGAATCGTATTGGTGTTTTTGCAGGTGAGTTCGAGGCACCCAAGATCGGGCCGACGGGCGAAGAGTTTTTCCAGTGGCGTGTTTGAAATGTCTTTAGGGTCCGATTTAATTTGAATGGACCCATCATTGGCCGGATTGAGGTCGAGGTTATTGTTCCTCAGATACTGTAACAGTTCCACAAAATAGGATGCCGCGCTGTACACCGAAGTACATTCACCACATTCGCAAAAATCGGCGTCGCCGAACAGCAGGTCCCAACTCAGGTTGTGCTTTGCTAGTTTCGCATCGATCCCCCAATCCTGCGTCGGCGTTTTGACATCCCTGGCATTTCTTCCTGCCGGGGTTTCAGTCCGTCTGTTCAGGGATTTGTCGATCAGCGCAATACCTGTGCCCTCGCCCGCCTCTTTCCAGGCGATCAACGCATGTTCATTGCGGACACGGGCCGCTGCT
>JADLCC010000195.1 GCA_020847425.1 Saprospiraceae bacterium | reverse complement strand
TGGAAATACCATGCCGCGCGCGCAAAAGCCAGAACCAGCCAGAAAGTTGCACGAATCAGGTAATATAAATGGCGCATGGTGAATTGAATTGTAATCCGAATGAAATGCCGGTCAAACGGGGTAGAGGCATTCTATTTTTCCCAAAAACGGTTGAATTTCCCGCAATTACGGTTATGCGCTGCTGGATGACAAAATAATATTTCTAAAATATGAAAAATCCTGTCGGTTGTATCTACTCTTGCCTTATTTTTTTAACAAACCCGTACTGTTATCAATGCAACGTCTTCTGTCTATTGCCTCTATGAGCCTTCTAGTGGCTCTGCTCGCCGTTTCCGCTACGGCCCAATCCCTGAAACCAGTTCCTGCTGCCGTTCAACAATTTGTTGATCAGGGCGGTTCGTTTTTTTCTCTACCCTTGTTCTCCGACCGCGGCACTGCGAGCAAAGATATTGAGAAGGTAGTCGTGGGCGCACAATTTCTACACCTGGAACTGTCTGATCTGCAAACACTGATGGCCACTCAGCCGGAAGCACTGCTGTTGTCACTGCCTTATCAGGGTGAAACCGTAGAGGTTGAACTGAAAAAAATCCAACTCTTAACCCCTGATTTTCAGGTAATTACGAGCAAGTCCGATGGTCAGCCGGTCGCTTCCGAAACGGGACTTCACTACCGGGGCCGTATTGCAGGAGAAAGCAATTCACTGGCCGCGTTTAGTTTTTTTCCCAATGAAGTAATGGGCATGCTTTCCGATGACCGGCATGGCGACCGGGTGTTGGGCCGTATCGATATACAAGGAAATGTACACAACTACATCCTGTATGCAGATGCCAATTTGAAAGCAAAAAATGCCTTTTCCTGTGAGGCTATAGAAGTGGATAACCATGGCCACGACGACGCGCAAAGTTCGGATATTCCGGAAGTGAATGGTTGTGTGCGGGTGTACATCGAAGCCGATAACGAACTCTTTATCAACAAGGGCACGGTAGCCAACACCACCAACTACCTGACCGGTTTATTCAACCAGGTCGCTACTTTGTATGCCAACGAAACCATCAGCACACAGATCTCCACTATTTTTGTCTGGACCACTGCCGACAGTTACAGCAATACCAGCAGCAGTACCGCACTAAATCAGTTTCGCACACTCCGCACTACTTTTAGCGGCGATATTGCCCATTTAGCCAGTTTGGGCGGCAACAACCTCGGCGGGGTAGCCTATGTGGATGTACTGTGCGACAACGCTTACAGGTATGCATACAGCAATATCTCGGCTTCCTACTCCACCGTTCCGACTTATTCCTGGTCGGTAGAAGTGATGACCCACGAAATGGGCCACAACCTCGGCTCGAGGCACACCCAATGGTGCGGATGGACCGGCGGCGCGTTGGACAACTGTTATACCACTGAAACCGGCTGCTTACCAGGCCCTGCTCCGACCAATGGCGGCACCATCATGAGTTACTGCCACCTGACCAGTTATGGTATCAATTTCAACAACGGTTTCGGCACACAACCCGGCAATAAAATACGCACGGAAGTGAGCACCGCCACCTGCCTGGCTTCTACTTGTTCCACAGGCGGTTCCTGCGGAACACCGGCTGGTTTATCCGCTACTTCGGTTACTCAAACCAGCGCTACACTCAACTGGGGCGCCGTGAGCGGCGCTACTTCCTACAATTTGCAATGGAAAGCAGCAAGTAATTCGACCTGGACTACTGTAAGCGGTCTGACAGGCACCTCTTACAACCTGAGTGCTTTGACAGCCAGCACGGCATACAACTTCCAGGTACAGGCCAATTGCGGCGGCACCTTGGGTACTTATTCAACGGCAACAACGTTTAGCACGGCCGGCGCTTCTTGTTCTGATTCAAACGAGCCGAACAACACCCGCACTGCGGCAAAAACGATTCCAGTGAATACCAATATCTCCGCCCAAATAGCCAGCGCGACCGATAATGACTGGTATCGTTTCAGCAATACTACATCTACCCGCAACATCAAAATAAACCTGACCAACTTGCCTGCCGACTATGATGTAAAACTGTATCGCAGCAGCACACAAGTGGCGGTTTCTCAAAACGACGGAACACTCAACGAACAGATTATTTACAATACCTCCACGGTTTCAACCAGTTATTACGCTTATGTGTACGGCTACAACGGCGCATTCAGCAATACGCAATGCTACACCCTGCGTGTCAGCCCGAGCGCCACGGCCTGGACACTGGCCGGAATGCCAGACGACAGGAGCGATGAAACCACTTTTGAAATTCCAGTTGTATTTGAAAATGCCGGTTTCGGTATGTACCCGAACCCTGCCGATGCCTCCCTTATGCTGGAAATTCCGGTTGTTGAGGAAAATGCACCAGTTTCGGTTACCATCTCCGATGTTTCCGGCAGGTTGCTGCTGCAACAACAATCCAATTTGTCCAAAACAGATAACCGCTTGAATATCAACCTGAATGAAATGGCGAATGGCGTCTATTTCGTACAGGTGCGCAACGGCGACCGGCAGCATACCCGCAAACTGGTGGTGCAACACTGAGGTTGAAAGACAACGTGTAAAAACATGCCTTCATCCCGAATTTTTCCGCAGTGGAAAAATTCGGGATTTTTATTTTACCGCTAACCTTACGGCACAACTTTTTCAAAGAGAAATAGTTGTGTCGTTTTAACAAGTGCCCGGTTAACATCATTTTGAGCACACTACTGGACATTTTAAGCCCGGGTGAAAAACCGGTACGCTGGAACGCTGTTCCGGCATCGAAAATGGCCAGGCATTGCCGGAACAGCGTTCCAGCGTACAAAAATGTCCAGTAGTGTGCATTTTGAGTTTTATTTCAACCAAATGCCTGAGTTATTAGCCGGATAACTAATAACGGATAACCGATAACAATATCGAATGAGAGATAGAAATTACAGACGAGCCCAAAAAGAGGCCTTTCAAAACGGAAAAATGGCAAAAAAAACAGAAAAAAAAGGTTTCTTCCAACAATTCGGATCCCTGAACAACGTCCCCAGGTTTTTTAAAATGATCTGGGAAGTGAGCCCCAGGCTGACCCTCTGGAACGTGCTGCTTCGTTTGGTACAATCCGCCGTACCGCTGACCATGCTGTACGTCGGCAAAGAAATTGTGGATGAGGTGGTGGCTTTGATCGCCCAGCACCAGCAAGGACAGTTTTCGCTCGAACACTGGCAAAGTTTCCCGATCTGGTACTGGGTCATTCTGGAATTTATCCTTGCTGTGGCCAGCAGTTTGCTGGGCCGTGCCATTATCCTGACAGACAGCCTTTTAGGCGACCTGGTCAACAACGACTCATCCGTCAGGATCATCCGACATGCTGCAACCCTGGACCTATATCAGTTTGAAGACGCCAATTTTTACGACAAACTGGAGCGCGCCCGAACACAGACCTCCGGGCGTACGGCCCTGATGAGTATGGTGCTCGGGCAGGGGCAGGACCTGATTACGGTGCTTTTTTTGAGCGGCGGACTGGTGGCATTTAACCCCTGGCTCCTGCTGATTTTGGTACTTGCCGTAATTCCTTCCTTTATCGGGGAAAGTAAATTCAACCAGGAGTCCTACTCTTTGTCCCGTTCCTGGACGCCCGAGCGCCGCGAAATAGATTACCTGCGCTACATCGGGGCCAGCAACGAAACGGCCAAAGAGATCAAAATATTCGGGCTGGAACACTTTATTGCCGATCGTTTCAAGGTCATTTCCGACAAGTATTTCCTTGCCAATCAAAAACTTGCGCTCAAACGGGCGGCCTGGGGCAGCCTTTTCAGCGCATTGGGCACAGCCAGTTACTACGCCGCTTATGTATTCGTGATCTGGCAAACCATTGTCGGCATCATCACACTGGGTACGCTGACATTCCTGGCCGGTGCGTTCAGCCGCCTGCAAGGGCTGCTGCAAGGCATTGTGAGCCGTTTTACACGCATCGCGGAAACCTCGTTGTACCTGCAGGATTTGTTTGATTTCCTGGAATTAAAACCCATGGCGGAAAGCCACGTCGGCGGGCGCAAAGTGCCCCGCCCGATGAAACAGGGATTCGTATTTGAAAACGTTGGGTTTCGCTACCCCGAAACGGATATCTGGGCCTTGCGACACCTGAGTTTTACCCTGAACCCCGGCGAAAAACTGGCGCTGGTGGGTGAAAACGGCGCCGGCAAAACAACCCTGGTCAAACTCCTGGCCCACCTCTACGAACCTTCCGAAGGCCGGATCCTGCTCGACGGGGTCGACCTCTGCGAATACGATCCCGATGATCTGCGCCGGGAAATCGGCATTATTTTCCAGGATTATGTGCGGTTTATGTTTACCGCTTCGGAAAATATCGCCATCGGTAATATCGGTGAAAAGGAAAACCGCCCGCGCATCGAAGATTCGGCGCACAAAAGCCTGGCCGACACTGTGGTGGCTTCTCTACCCAAAAAATATGAACAAATGCTCGGCAAACGTTTCACTGGCGGCGTCGACCTCAGCGGCGGCCAGTGGCAAAAAGTGGCCCTCGCCCGCGCATACATGCGGGAAGCCCAACTGATCATCCTCGATGAGCCGACAGCCTCGCTCGATGCCCGGGCAGAGCACGAGGTGTTTGTTCGTTTTGCAGACCTGATGAAAGGAAAGGCGGCTGTGCTCATCTCGCACCGGTTTAGCACGGTGCGTATGGCCGACCGGATTTTGTTCCTCGAAAATGGCGAACTGCTGGAACTGGGCAGCCACGAGGAGTTGCTGGCACAGGGCGGGAAATATGCTGAATTGTTTCGTTTGCAGGCAAAAGGGTATGTGTAAGGTGTCGGAGCATTAAAATAATAGTTCTGGAAAGAAATATATTCAATGGTAGATGTATACCTTTGAACAAATGTTTTCCGTAATGTGTGCAATAGATCTGCCGGAATGAATGAACCGCATATCATGTTATTGCCTTATTTGGGTGCAGCCGGAATCGGTTTTGTATGGGGATGGTGGTGCTCCATGCGTTTTAGCCTTGCCAAAAAGAAAATACGGAATGGGCTGGCAATAACAGTATCCACCCTGGTGATAATCGGTTTGTCCCGCTTGCATTCGGATTGGCTGTCCGGGCTGATTTTCCTGGCCTGCATGTGCTGGACTGCCTTCCTCTATTATTTGTGGCTTCAATATTTGCGCAAGCAAACATCTTAATATAAGTAAAAGGGCAAAATTGCAAAGAGCAAATGGCAATGTTAATCAATGAGTTACAGAAGAATTAGTTCAAACTAATTTTGCTTGATTACTTACATACTCACAATTCAAACTAAACATATGGGAACTTCTACGATTCAATTGTTGGGCGCAGGCGGCTTCGGCTGCATTATCGGCTGGTATGTGTACTACATTAACAGGTACCGCAAAGGAGATGTGCAACTGAGCGACCTGGTGACGCTCATCGGGGTCATCGGCGGCGGCTCCATTCTGACCCTGTTCGAAGCAAAAACCGACCTTTTCGGCGCGTATGGCATCGGACTTTTCATTGGCTTTTTCGGCTATTTTCTTGTGCTGTTGCTTTTGGTCGGCATCTCCAGAAACTTCAATACGGACTGGTTTCTGGATGGTCGCCGGATAAAACCTTCGGGGGATTTTGAGATCCCGGGGGATGTACGCCCTACGATTAGCGGCATGTCGGATTTGAATAATAATACGGCGAATCAATAGGTATAGTCAGGTTTGAGTAGTTTGAAAGGGTTTGATGGTTTGGGGTCTTCGCTTTCAGGCACTTGCACCGGTCCAATTGTTGTTGGAGGTGCAGCGCACTCGTAAGATAATCTTGCGGTGCGCTGCACCTCCATCAAAAACTCGGCATCTGTTGCTACAAATATTACGGGGCGCTGCCCCTTGCTAACCAATTACGAAAAATTTAAATTACAATGCAGTAAGGATGTTAACATAGGAGCCATGCGAATCATTCCGTTTTAACTCCCGATTCGCATGACTTGTGTTTGCCCTTTTTCTCGTGACTCGTTTACTATACCCTAAACACTACATGAATCATGGATATTAAAGCACTTGTTATCAAACTGATCGAAGAAGATCAGATACTAGAGGCACTCTATGAGTTAAAACATGTTGTTGTATGGAGGAAAATTGTAGAGAGAAGGGAAATAGATTACCTCATGACCGGGTATGTTACACTTATGCGTGATTTCAAACTCGGACTTATAACACAGTCCAAATACGAAGAAAGTCGAACTGACATCATTAGGAAGATCATTAAACTTGCTGAACATTTAAGGACTTTAGATTCAGAGGAGATTAATTATCATCATGGTAAGAATGTATCTACTAACAAATCCGAAGATTTTGATGATCAAGAGCCTAAAGAACCCGCGTCAGCAGCACCTGAAACAGATTACGAAGGTCTCGAAGGCCTCGAATCCGAAGAAAAAGAAGCCCTGCCTCCCGACCAGCGCATCGTCAACACCGGTTTTGCACCACAGGCCACGCCGCAGTTCCCTTCTCCCGGTGATGTTACCCTGGTCACCGGACAATCCTACTTTTTCTGGCTGGAAGTGGGTGAATTGTTGAAAGATACGATCGAGGTCCGGCCAGCGTCCTTGCCTACCGAGCACCTGCCCGACGAAGCAGAACTGGAGGTTGCCTTATACGCCATGGGCGACGGGTTTCAGGTGGATGACGCGACATCCGTTGGCAAACTACAAATCAATAAAAACGGTACTGTCTCCGTATCCAAACAGCCGATGCAGCCATTTCAATTGGCCGTACCTCCCGATATGGCAAAAAAACGCCTGTTTTTCCCGTTGAAAACCGGCGCAAAAGAAGGTAGAGCTCTGCTGAAGTGCAATATTTACTGCCAGGGTATTCTGGTGCAGTCGCGGGAAGTCCGGGCTGAAATCGCCACCCAGACCAAACCCATGATCGCTGCCCTGGCCTCCGAACTACTGTATTCCCTGTCGTCTACCCTTACCGCAAAACAACTGAATGCCTACCGGGAGCACAAACTCAGCGTGCTGCTAAGCGAAAGTGACGACAACAGCCATAGTTTCCAGATTTTCGGTCGCCAGCAATATAAAAAAGACGCCTCGTTTGGCGAAGGAGAAGTCGCAACCGCACTGGAGCAGATCCGTGGAGCACTCCGCCTGGCCTCCTGGGGTAAAGAGACCGAATACCAGAACGAACCTTATTTATATGAGCCGAATTCCAAAAACCTCAAGCGCCTGGCAACCAACCTTTTTACGCTGGCAAAACGAGGATACGGCCTTTACGATGCCTTAGTCAACAGGTTTGCCGGGCCTGGGCGTGTGGCCCAGCAAAATTTTGAAGCGCTCATGCGCGAACCGGGTTATGTACAATTCGTACTGCAAAATGGCGCCCGGCAAGTGCTGCCTTTGGCTGTTTTGTATGATCACCCCCTCGATGCGGGCGTTCCATCCGTGGAATCGTATCAATTGTGCGCCAATTTCGTTGCTGCGCTGGAACAAAATCAGCCGCTGGAAGAGTGTAGTTGTTTCCAGGGCAATTGTCCGCACCGGGATGATTTACTGGTCGTTTGTCCGAGCGGTTTTTGGGGGTACCGGCATTATCTGGGACTGCCGCATTCCGTCAAAGACAGCCCTTTTGCGCCTGCGGAAATTTTTTACAGCAACAAACCCGAGGCCGCCGTATCTGTGTGGAACGACACTGATTTTAAATACCGGGAATCACATGTAAAAAACCTGATGGCGCAAAACCAGTTCAACTGGAAATATGCGGACAACCGGCCTGCCACCTTTTCCTTGTTAAAAGACAAACAATTGAGCGTGGTGTACTTCTATTGCCACGGCGGCGTAAACGGCGCAGTACCCTATTTGCTGGTTGGGAAAGACAAAAGCGTCATCATAGTACCCAGCAATTTAAGAGCGGAAAACATCTTTTGGGAAGAAACGCATCCGCTGGTTTTTATCAACGGTTGTCACACGACCGCCCTGTCTCCCGAACAGACCCTGAATTTTGTCAGCGCATTTGTGGAAAATGCGCTTTGCGCCGGCGTTATCGGTACGGAAATAACGATTTTTGAACCCCTGGCCGTTGCTTTTTCGGAGGCATTCTTCAAACGGTTTACCAATAACGAGCCGGTAGGAAAGGCAATCCGGAACGCCCGTCTGGATATCCTGCAACAATACAATCCGCTGGGGCTGGTTTATATTCCTTTTGTGATCAGCGGCTTGCAGTTGGTAAAGAAATAGTACTTTTGCGGCTTCTACGCAAATTCACTTTCCATGTCCATCTCTACGATGCGGCTTCGCTCCGCACTGATTTCCGTTTATTCCAAAGACGGCCTCGAACCACTTATTCGCCGCTTACACGCACTGGGTGTGCAGTTGTACAGCACCGGCGGCACACAATCGTACATCCAGAAACTCGATATCCCGGTGACGGCAGTGGAAACACTGACCGGCTACCCGAGCATCCTCGACGGTCGGGTGAAAACCCTGCACCCTGCGGTGTTCGGCGGCCTGCTGGCACGGCGCGAGCCGGAGCACCTGGCGCAGTTGGCGGAATATAACATCCCAGAAATTGACTGTGTTATCGTGGATCTGTACCCTTTTGAAGATACGGTTGCCAAAACCAACGACGAAAAAGAGATCATCGAAAAAATCGACATCGGCGGCGTGTCGCTCATCCGCGCGGCCGCCAAAAACTGGCAGGATGTGGCTGTTGTAGCCAGTAAAGAGGAATATAAATTGTTCCTGAATATGCTGGAAGAACAGGACGGCCAACTCACGGCCGACGACCGCCGGGAACTGGCCCGCAGGGCTTTTAAAGTGACCTCCAATTACGATATCGCCATTTTCAACTGGTTCAATGAAGGCACCACGGATATCGCATTCAAATACTCCATTCACCGCTCCGATATCCTGCGCTACGGTGAAAACCCGCACCAGAACGGGGTGTTTTTCGGCGATTTTGACAAGGTATTCGACAAACTGAACGGCAAAGCCATTTCCTACAACAACCTGGTCGACATCGACGCTGCGGTGCAGCTCATGCGCGAATTCCAGGTCGGCAAACCTTGTTTTGCCATTCTCAAACACACCAATGCCTGCGGCGTCGCCCGGCGCCACAGCCTGCTGGAAGCCTGGCAGGCTGCCCTGGCCTGCGATTCCACTTCGGCTTTCGGCGGTATTTTTATCTGTAATACAACCGTCGATCTGGCCACCGCACAGGAGATCAATAAACTGTTTTACGAAGTATTGATCGCGCCCGATTTCGCACCTGATGCACTGGAACTGCTGAAAAAGAAAGAACAGCGTATCCTGTTGAAAATCAAGAGTTTTGAAAGCCAGAAACGTTCTTTCCGCAGCCTGCTGAACGGTGTGGTGGAACAGGATTCCGACCTGAAAACGGAAACCGAAGCCGACCTGAAAACGGTCACTGAACGGATACCTACGCCAAAGGAGGTGGGTGAAATGATTTTCGCAGCCAAATGCGCCAAACACCTGAAATCGAACGCGATTGCCCTGGTTAAAGAACGCCAGTTGATCGGCATGGGCTGCGGACAACCGAGCCGTGTCGACGCCCTGCGCCAGGCGATTGCTAAAGCAAAGTCATTCGGCTTCGACCTGAATGGCGCGGTCATGGCCTCCGATGCCTTTTTCCCGTTCCCCGATTGTGTGGAAATAGCGCACGAAGCGGGTATCACTGCTGTTATCCAGCCCGGCGGTTCCATGAAAGACCAGGATTCTATCCAAGCCTGCAACGAAAGGGGCATGGCAATGGTGATGACGGGGTTCCGGCATTTCAGGCACTAGATGAAAAAATCCACAAAATGAAAAAGATCCTGCTTCTCCTGCTTTTCCCCTGCTCCCTGGTCCAACTGTCCGCCCAGAACGCTGCCGAGCGCAGCATCCGCACGATCATGGCAGCGCAAGAACTAGCCTGGAACCGTGGCGACCTGGAAGCCTTTATGGACGGTTACTGGGTTTCGGACAGCCTGCGTTTCATCGGATCGAAAGGGCTGACCTATGGCTGGCAGCAAACACTGGATAATTACAAAAAAGGATATCCGGATACGGATGCAATGGGCAAACTGAAATTTACCATCCTTTCCGTCGAACAACTTTCCAAACGCAGCGCCTTCGTCATCGGGAAATGGCACCTGACCCGAAAAGCGGGTGACCTGAGCGGACACTATACGCTATTGTGGAAAAAAATAAAGGGCAAATGGGTGATTGTGGCGGACCACTCGAGTTAAAAGAGAGTGAGAGGGTGAGAGAAGTGAGAGGGTGAGAGCCGACTTCGATTACACCGCTTTGCGCTTAGAATTTTGGATCGACCAAAGGCGAAGCAGTGTAATCGAAGTCGGCTCTCACCCTCTCACTTCTCTCACTTCTCTTAGAAGAGCGTTCCTTGTTGTCCCGCCACAGGTTTGGGTCCCCTCAGCGCGATTCCAGGCATTTTTTCAGCAAAAACTCCCGCACAAAAGGCTGCCAGATCCGGCGCCAGCAGGTTATCGGGTTCGTGGGTGAAAAAATAAGCCGCGTGCAAGCCCGAGCCAAACCAGTGTTTCAGGCGCTCCGACCAGGCCCGGATGCGTTCATAATCCGTTGGGTGTAAAGCATTTCCAACAAAACGGATCAACACCTGCCGGTTCGTCAGGCGCATGTGGCAAACATCACGGCGGCCCGCAACATCCGTAATTACCGTAGCAATGTTGCGCTCCTGCAACAACTGGTAAAACATTTCTGCGGCCACTGTCGGCAGAAAAAATGAAGGATGCCGCACTTCCACCGCCAGAGGAACCCTGCTGTCAAAAGTATCCAGAAAACGCTCCAGCATCGGGAGGTCCTGCGTGCTGAACTGTGGCGGCAATTGCAAAAAACAACAGCCCATTTGTTCCTCCAGTTCGGCAATAACCTCACAAAACAACGAGATCAGTCCACTGGAAAGCCCGAGGTCGCGGGCATGGCTGATCGTTTGTGGTATTTTGGGACAATACCTGAAGTCGGCGGGCACCTCCTCGCGCCAGCGCGCCACAGTGGCCATATCCGGTATCCGGTAATGCGTGGTATTGTGTTCGATGGTGTTGAACTGTGTTCCGTAACAGCGCAAAAAATCCTTGTCTTTCGCCCCGAACGGATACCAGTGGCCTACCCAGGGTTTCATGTTGTAACCCGTCGCGCCGAGGTACAAACCCGCCCGCTCCGGAGTAACCAGCATGGATAATACATCCGCATTCGGTGCAGGTTCCGGCGGCATGGTAAAATCGACGTTGTCTACGGAGGGCAGTTTGCCGAAATCCATGTGTTGTTTAGTTATTGGTTATTTATGCGAATCTTGGGTTAAAACAAATCAAAATCGCCAAAATATGGTAAAAACGCTCCAAACCGGGTGTCATCCTGAGCGCAGCGAAGGACCTGCCCGAGAAAAAGTGCAAATATTGTTTTTCACGCATGGCCAGATCCTTCGCTGCGCTCAGAATGACACCCAGATTGGGGCAAGTTCAAGTAATTCATGGCGATTTTGATCTCGTATTTTCCATTAATCCCATTAGAAGCCCAACAATATATCTCGCACTCTGTTTAATGTCACAAACCAGAACCATGAGAAACTTTAAACAATTCCCTCCGCTCCCCTACCCACTTCACTCAATTCTCCCCTTTCAATTCTCCTAGAGCAAAGCACCCCTCACAATTCACAACTCACCACTCACGACTCACCACTCACGACTCACGAAAATGTTTCTCTACTCCCTCAAACGCGTACAACGCCTGCCCATTTCCCTGGATGAAGCCTGGGTCTTTTTCTCCGATCCGGGCAACCTCAGCAAAATAACGCCCGAATATATGCAGCTCAACGTCACTTCCGACCCCGAATTTTTGCAACACATGTATGCCGGACAAATTATTACCTACACCGTCAGGCCCTTGCTGAATATTCCCCTGTTCTGGATGACCGAAATCAAACACGTGCAGCCGGGCGCGTTTTTTGTGGACGAACAACGGATGGGCCCCTATGTCATGTGGCACCACCAGCACCATTTCAAAACCATTCCCGGCGGCGTTGAAATGACCGACCTGGTGCATTACAAACTGCCGCTGGGGCCGCTCGGCGCACTGGCCAAATGGCTTTTTGTCGGCCGCCAATTGGATGGCATCTTCAACTACCGTTTTGCCAAACTGGAAGAACGGTATGGGCGCCTTGCAACAAGCCCCCTGCCTGCGTCCGAAGCAGTTGGAGAAGAAAAATAAGGCAATTGTCATACGTGCTCAAAAAATAGCCTACTTTTGCGCGCCTTTTTGGCTGCGGCTAAAAAGCGCTCTATCAATTTTCTACACATCAACAAATTGACAAAAAATGGCAACGACGGCAGACATCCGAAACGGCCTGTGCATCGAACTCAACAACGACATTTTGAAAATCATTGATTTTCAGAAATTTCAGGTCGGTCGTGGCAGTGGCAAAGTATGGACTAAATTAAAAAGTGCTACAACCGGCAAGGTGGTGGAACACACCTTCCAGAGTGGACACAATATTACCGAAGTGCGCGTAGAACGCCGCAAATTCCAATACCTTTACCCTGAAGACGGCGGTTACCAACTGATGAACCAGGAAACCTACGACCAGATTTCGGTGCCGGAAGAAATGATCGACAACGGCAAATTCCTGAAAGAAGGCGACGTGGTAGACGTGCTTTTTCACGCACAAAAAGAAATGCTGATTTCTGTGGAATTGCCACAGAATGTCATCCTCAAAATCACTTATGCCGAACCCGGCGTACGCGGCGACACGGCTACCAACACCCTCAAACCCGCCACCGTCGAAACCGGCGCCGAAGTACGGGTTCCACTCTTCTGCGAAGAAGGTGATTTGATCAAAATTGACACCGCTACCGGCGCTTATCTGGAGCGGGTGAAAAAATAATTTCGATCTTTTTTTGTGTCCCATCTCTGGAAAAAGATACGGGCTTTGGAAACCTCAAAACGAATATAATCATTTGATTGTCAATTTTTTGAGCACAAACTACTGCCTGTAATTTGGAATAAAAAGGTATCGGAAGCCAGGGCTTTTTCCATCTCTGCATTCCACTTACGGGGGAGAAAGGAAAAATTTTTCGCGTGAAAGATTTTTTCTTTACTCCCTCTGTTTTTTTTTGCAGTTGTAAAAACAATCTCACGACATGGATTTCAACCAGATACAAGAACTTATTCGGATGGTGAGCAAGCACAAACTCTCCGAATTCTCCCTGAAAGAAGGGGATTTTAAACTCGTTATCCGCAACCAGGTAGTCGCTACTGAAATGGTCGTCAGTGCCGCTCCGGTAGCTCTCCCGGTCCAACAGCCTATTGCCGCAGCACCCGCTCCTGCCGCACCCGCCAAAGCCGATGCTGCCCCTGCCGCCGCAGCTGCGCCCAGCGACGCCGATGACGACAACAACCCGCGCTACAAACAAATCAAATCGCCGATGGTCGGCACCTTTTACCGCAGTTCCGGCCCGGACAAAGGCCCCTTCGTAAAAGTAGGCGACCCGGTGGAAGTAGGCACAAAAGTCTGCATCATCGAAGCCATGAAACTGTTCAACGAGATTGAATCCGAGTTGAAAGGCAAAATCGTAAAAGTACTGGTGGAAGACGCCACTCCAGTGGAATACGACCAGCCTTTGTTCCTCATAGACCCATCTTAGAGGTGAGAGGTGAGAGGTGAGAGGTGAGAGCGCGTAGATGTCGCCTTCAACTTCTAATTTAAGTCCTTAGTCGTTATTAGTTTTGATCAAATTGATTGTAAATGCTTGATTATCAGCACGAATAACTAATAACGAATAACTGATAACTATCTATGTTTAAAAAAATACTTATTGCTAATCGTGGGGAAATTGCCTTGCGCGTTATCCGCACCTGCAAGGAAATGGGTATCAAAACGGTAGCGGTGTATTCCACAGCCGACCGCGACAGCCTACACGTTCGTTTTGCTGACGAGGCCGTTTGTATCGGCCCGCCTGCTTCCTCGGAGAGTTACCTCAATGTGCCGCGTATCATGGCAGCCGTCGAAATCACCGACGCCGACGCCATCCACCCCGGCTACGGTTTTCTGTCGGAAAATGCCAATTTCGCGGAAATTTGTAAAGAATACGGCGTGAAATTTATCGGACCAACCCCCGACCAGATCCGGGCCATGGGCGATAAAATCACCGCCAAAGAAACCATGCTGAAAGCCGGCGTACCCTGCGTACCCGGTACCGAAGGGCTGCTCACCGATGTAAAATCCGGCATTAAACTCGCTAATGAGATCGGTTACCCGGTGATCCTGAAAGCCACGGCCGGTGGCGGCGGTAAAGGCATGCGCATCGTCTGGAATGCCGAAGAGTTTGAAAATCAATGGGATAACGCGCGTCGCGAAGCCAAGGCTTCCTTCAGCAACGACGGTATCTACATGGAAAAATACATCGAGGAACCCCGCCACATTGAAATACAGGTAGCCGGCGACCAACTCGGCCGCGCCTGCCACCTTTCCGAACGCGACTGCTCCATTCAGCGCCGCCACCAGAAACTGGTCGAGGAAAGCCCTTCTCCGTTTATGACGCCCGAACTGCGCGAAAAAATGGGTGAAGCAGCCATCAAAGCCTGCAACGCCATCAGTTACGAAGGCGTGGGCACCATCGAGTTCCTGGTGGACAAATACCGCAATTTCTATTTCATGGAAATGAACACGCGGATCCAGGTGGAACACACGGTAACCGAGGAAGTGATCGATTTTGACCTGATTAAGGAGCAAATCAAAATCGCCGCAGGTCACCCGATCTCCGGCCGCAACTACTTCCCCGAAATGCACGCCATCGAATGCCGCATCAACGCGGAAGACCCGTTCAATGACTTCCGGCCGAGCCCGGGTAAAATCACGTCGTTCCACTCGCCGAAAGGCCACGGCGTGCGTGTAGATACCCATGTGTACGCCGGCTACACCATCCCACCCTACTACGATTCCATGATCGCCAAACTGATCGTGCGCGCCCGTACCCGCGACGAGGCCATCCTGAAAATGGAACGCGCCCTGGATGAGTTTGTGATCGAAGGCATCAAAACGACCGTGCCTTTCCACCAGCGGCTCATGCGCAACCAGGATTTCCTGGACGGCAATTTCCATACTGGATTTTTGAACAACTGGGATTTTAAGAGTGTGGAGTTGTAGGGAGGTTGAGCGTTGAGG
>JADLCC010000194.1 GCA_020847425.1 Saprospiraceae bacterium | reverse complement strand
TGCCGTCGCAAAGTTCTGTTGCTTCGGGATTTGATGTACTATCGCTATCGTTACAGTCCGAATTATTCGTAACAAAACCAGTTGGCGCCGGAGTCAGGCAAGTGTCCATTGGCAGAGCAAGTTGATCTCCAAAGCCGTCGCCGTCTGCGTCAGGGTAATACGCATACGAAGTAATTCCATCGTCGGCTACGCCATTGCAGTTGTTGTCGATGCCGTCGCAAAGTTCCGTTGCTTCAGGATAAGTTGTTGCATCATTGTCATTGCAATCCAAATTGTTGACTACAAATCCGGTCGGAGCAGTATTCAGGCAGGTATCGAGCGCGCCAATAAAAAAATCTCCGTAGCCGTCGCCGTCGGCATCTGGATAATAGGCGTACAGCGTAATCCCGTCATCAACGAGCCCGTTACAGTTGTTGTCGATGTCGTCGCAAATCTCTTCCACACCCGGGTTCATCGACACGTTGGTGTCATTGCAATCGAGGCCGTTGGTGACATAACCTGTCGGGGTTTCTGTGAGACAGGTATCCACCCGCCCTTCCAGTTCGCCATATCCGTCGCCGTCATTGTCGGGGAAATAAGAATAAATCGTGATGTTATCGTCAGACAGTCCATTGCAATCATTATCAATGCCATCGCACAGTTCTGTGGCATTCGGGTGAATGGCGGCATTATGATCGTCACAATCTTCGTAAGAAAAGAAACCGTCCTGGTCCTGGTCGCGGTAAAAATAGGTGCGCGCTTTATGGAAGGCATCGGTACCTACCTCCGCTCCGATCAACCGGCCTGGAATATCATCAAAAGGCGGGTGAATACCGCCCCAGATGCGGGATAAACTGGTCTGGTCAGAAGCATCGCGATAAGTGGCCCATTGTAAGTCGAAATCGACCGAAGGGCCTTGTTCAAAAACCAGAAACTGGTTGGCAGTAATATGAAATTCGCCTAAACCGCCCGGAAAATACTCGTCTCCGGTCAGTAAAGTAAGCGCTTCGGCTGCAGCCCTCGAGTAAGTGGAGTGCCCCGAAATATAACCGGCAAAGGGAGGCGTTACAAAGGTTGGGCGCTGGTACGGCCACCAGTTTTCCGCAAGGACCCAGCCGGCGCCGGCGACATCCGTATCCGGATTGGTAATGTATGGATGACCGCGCCAGGTGTACATTTTTATTTTATTTACGTTGATCCCGTCAGTGCCTTCCAGCGGATCACCTTCCTGCACCAATTCGATAAAGCCCGGAATCAATTTCAATCCTGCCGGGTGATAGTGCGGCAGTGCAGGGTCCGAACTCTGTCCTTTGTCCGCCATATACCGCAAAAGTGTGATTGGGCGGCCTGTATCGTACCAGCCTTTGATCCCCCAAGCCGTGACGGCCGCATCGTGTACCGCGCCGCCAAGGGTAAAATAGGCTTTTACGTCCCATTCCAGCGGGTCGAGTAGCGGTCCCTGGCCATTGTACCTGCGCACAAAAGCGGGGTGATCCATCACCTTGTTCAAGATCGAAAACCAGTGTCCTGGCGGCGTTTCCGAGTTCGGGCCATCAGCCCAGAATTCGGCGAGCGCCCTGGCATAGTCGGCCCTGGGCACCATCTGTTGCTCATAGGGAAGACCAGTTTTCGGGTTGATCTCCCGGCCGATGCCGGCATCGCCACCTTCTTCCAGTTTATAAAAATTTCTTAATTCGGGTACGGTTTGTGGGTAAGATTGCACATTTCCGATCGAACGGGGTGAAACATCCCACATTACCCCATCGGCAGGATCGAGGTGCGACTGCCAGATACTCACGAGTGAATAATTCCACTTCACTTCATCGGAAAGGCCTCCGGTCGTGGTGGTATCCAGTAGCGGTGGCGGGCCCGGATCGTGGTAAACCCAGTATGCTGCGTTGTTCCGGGCATAAATGGTCAGATCGTCCTGTGTCAGCGCAAAAGGTTGCACTTTGCCCCATTCCGGGCTTTGAAAAATCTGTGTTGAAGGGATCGGGTTGCCGTTTTGGTCAATGGCCACACTCAACGACAGGGGCTGCCAGCGATTGGGGTCGAGTATGTTTGGATTGCCGGGGTTGGCTGGAACAATAATCGGGTTGACAGGCGAGTAGTTAAACGAGGCGTAAGAAAACTGTTCATTTGAGCCATCCTGGAGGCCCATGAATACAATCGAGTATCCGATGTAATTGCCCAATGCGGCCGGAAGATTGGAATTGTGGTAATCAACAGCCGTGAAATTGGGGTCGTATCCCAGTTCCAGCATCAGGTTGCGGAACATAGTGAGTGTCGTAAACGCATTGGGCGAAAATTGAAAACGCTGCACCAAAACCCTGTAAGCGGCATAACTCATGGCTTCTTCCTGTGCCGCGCGGATATCGGACGGCATTTGGATTCCTTCAAACATGCAGGTATACGTACCAATGGTTTTGCCTAGAAAGTAAGTGTCGGCCGTGGAATCATACGCCGCCCAGGCATCGTACATAGCCAGTGACGCATGAAACAAATTGCGGGCATGAATTGGCGGTCGCGCGAAGTCTTGCCGGATGCCTTGTAGCAGGGCTTCATTCCACTGGCGTGCAACGGATTGTTGCGCGGAGAGGGTTTGTATGAGAAAACATAGAATTAGTCCGGAGAGTAGTTTTTTTACCATAGTGTCGCTTTGGAAATATTTTTCCTTTGAAGGCGAAAAATACAGCGATGGTGGTGGACTTTTGTACT
>JADLCC010000193.1 GCA_020847425.1 Saprospiraceae bacterium | reverse complement strand
TCGACCTGCGCTACATGCGCTTCCTGATCGGCCTGTATGAATTGCCGGGTATCAGCGCCATCAACGACGAACGCATGGGCGCGTCTCTTGACAAAAACTATAAAGACAAAATTTCGGATTACTACCGTATCGCCGAAAAAATTCACAGCCTGGGATATGTGCACCCGGACGCTATCGAGGCTGTTCAGGACTTTTACAACACCCACGAAGGCCTGTCCGTTGAAACGGAGTGCCTGCGCCAACTGATCCTGAGGTACTTCGCACGCCTGATGGAAGGACTGACGGAGAAAGAATACGCCGACTACTTCGAGTTGACCAAAATCTTCAATGTATATATGAAAATCTTTGGTAATCAGCAATTTAACCAGTCCATCGAAAAGGTGTCGATGATCTATGTGGACAAACTGCTGAAAAAGTTCCTCGACAAACGCGCCAAAGACTACCAGGACGTGAAACGTTTCGTGTCCACGCAGTGTGTTGAGATGGGCTTCATGAAGGATAAGGAAGTGGTGGAATTGTTCAAAACCCGCCGCAAGCGCCGGAAGGGAACGGAAGCGTAAGACGATGCGAAAGCAACGTTGTTCGGCCGTTTACGGGCGATAGTCGAAGTGCGGACAATGGTATTTTTATGCAAAATACTTTTGTTCGCAACCACACCACCGGACATTTTTTGGGCCTGGGTGGGAAACCTGTATGCTGGAACGCTGTTCCGGCATCGAAAATCGCCAGGCATTGCCGGAACGGCGTTCCAGCATACAAAAATGCCCTGTGGTGTGGTTTTTAAAGTGTTCATTTCTCAATCTCGAACTACATGTCGGTTCTGATCTTTTTTATTGTCCTGTATATCCTGCTCGGCCTGAGCATGATGAAACTTTTTGAAAAAGCGGGTATTCCCGGCTGGAAAGCGCTTGTTCCCGGCCTTGCCGCCATGGAATGGTGCAAAATGATCGGTCGCAAACCGCAGTATGCCCTGTGGCTGCTCTTTCCGGTGGTCAATTTTTTCATTTACGCCGGTATGGTGATCGACATGATTCGTTCTTTCGGCAAACACAGTTTTTGGCAATCCGTCATGGCTGTAGTGTTCGCCCCGATTCCATTTTTCATGATCGGCGCGAACAAGGAAGACACGTACCAGGGTCCGATCCTGGAAAAAGAACGCGTGTACCACCGTTTGCACCACGAAGCCGTAGAGAAAAAGGACAAACTGGCGCTCAAAAAACTGGAAACGGAGTACGCTTTCATGCACAAAACGCAGACGAGGGAATGGTCGGAAGCCATCATTTTTGCCGTTTTTGCCGCCGCGTTCATCCGCATGTTCCTGGTGGAAGCCTATGTGATCCCGACTTCCTCCATGGAAGGTACTTTGAAAGTGGGCGATTTCCTGTTTGTCAGCAAAGCGCACTACGGCATCCGCACGCCGATGACGGTCATTCAGTTTCCATTGATACACAACCGTTTCTCTCAAAACGGGAAAGGGCTGCTGGGTTTCCTGGACAATGAATCGTACCTCGAAGAGCCTTCCCTACCCTACTACCGGCTGCCGGCTATCGAAAGCGTGGATCGCAACGAGCCCGTCGTGTTCAACTGGCCCGTGGGCGACAGCGTGGTGCTGCTCCCGGAACGCAGTTTCGATGTCGGACAATTAAAACGCCAGACGGGCGGCATCATCCCGCCCGGCGCGGAAGTCGTCACCAGACCTGTCGATAAAAAAGACCACTATATCAAACGCTGCGTAGCCATTGCCGGCGACAGTATTATGATCCGCGATGCACAATTGTACGTCAACGGTCAGCCGGCCCAGAACCCGACGCACCGCCAGTTCCTCTACCACGTGACACCCTCGGTGAACCTGAAAAAACTGGACGAATGGGGCGTCAGTCTCAAAGATGCCGGTGCCAATGCCGCTGCTCAGGGGTATTTTATGCTCGATGACGACCAGGTCGCAAAAATAAAGAGCCTGGCACCGAATGTACAGGTGGAACGGGTGCCCCAGGAACGCGCCCAGCCCGGATACGTTTACCCCAACGACGCCAAACAATACGGCACCTGGAACGTGGACAACTACGGCCCGATCTATATCCCGAAACAGGGCGCCACCGTGGCCCTGAACAGCAAAAGTCTGCCGTTTTACTGGCGCATCATTAAAGTGTACGAACACAACGAACTGGAAACCCGCGACGGAAAAATCTTCATCAACGGCCAGGAAGCGACAACCTACACCTTCAAACAGAATTATTACTGGATGATGGGCGATAACCGCCACAACTCGGAGGACTCTCGCATCTGGGGCTATGTGCCCGAAGACCATATCGTGGGTAAACCGCTGTTTATCTGGTTCTCTACCAAAAACGGGAATTTTCGGGAAGGGATCAGGTGGAACAGGATTTTCAAGTCGGCGAGTACGATGTAACGCGGATTTCGCGGAGGAGGCGGATTTTCGCGGATTTATGAGTGGTAATGATCGACCGGGTCGCTTGAGGGCGGGCCGGTCGATTTGTTTTGGGGATATGGAATTATAGTTATCCGCGCAAATCCGCTTCATCTGCGTTCCAAGAATCCGCGTAAATCCACCCCATCCAGAAAATCCGCGTTGCATTTTCCAGCAAGAACCACCATTATTTCGGACGCCAAAGCAGGCATAATTGCAAAAGCCTACCGTTCCGAGATGTCACCTGCTCGTTCCTCGCAGATGACACCTCTTCACTGGGCTTAAAACACATCGACCGGGCCGCTTGAAGCAACCCGGTCGATCATTATCTACTCAAAAATCTGTGTAAATCCGCGTCATCCGCGTTGCCATTAACCCTACGGCGCGCAATGCACAAATCTCACCCTTACAGGATCTTCGCCATATCCACCTTCTCACTCACAATCCGCGCAATATCACCAATCGCGATACGCTCCTGCAACATGGAATCGCGCTCCCGGATCGTCACCGTGCCGTTTTCCAAAGTTTCGTGGTCGATGGTCACGCAATACGGCGTACCAATAGCATCCTGGCGGCGGTAGCGACGGCCTACGGCGTCTTTTTCATCGTACTGGCACAGGAAGTGCAGTTTGAGGCTGTCGTACACCTCGCGGGCTTTTCCGACCAGTTCCTCGTTGTTGCGCAAAAGCGGTAAAACGGCACATTTCACCGGAGCGAGGGCCGGAGCAATGCGCAATACCGTCCGCGTGCTGTCTTCACCTTTCGCGTCGGGAACAGTTTCGTCCACCAGTGCATTGCTGAGTACAGTCAGGAACATCCGGTCGCAGCCGACGGACGTTTCCACCACGTAAGGCGTGTAGTGTTCGTTGAGTTCCGGATCGAAGTACTGCATTTTTTTGCCGGAGAGTTCCGAGTGGCTGCTCAGGTCAAAATCGGTGCGGGAGTGAATGCCTTCCAGTTCCTTGAACCCGAAAGGAAACTCGAACTGCACGTCCACAGCAGCATTGGCGTAGTGCGCCAGGTTGTCGTGGTCCTTGAAGCGCAGTTTTTCAGTAGGCGTCACGGCGCGGTGCCAGGCCATGCGTTTTTCTTTCCAGTAGGCGTACCACTCCATTTCGGTGCCGGGGCGCACGAAATACTGCATTTCCATTTGCTCGAATTCGCGCATACGGAAAATGAACTGCCGCGCCACGATCTCGTTGCGGAAAGCCTTACCGATCTGGGCAATGCCGAACGGTATTTTCTGGCGGGTTGTTTTTTGTACGTTCAGGAAATTCACAAAAATACCCTGGGCCGTTTCCGGGCGCAGGTACAGTTTGCCGTCGTCGCCGGTGTTCGACATCTGGGTGGAGAACATCAGGTTGAACTGCCGCACTTCGGTCCAGTTGCGCGAACCCGTGTCGGGCTCTGTGATTTCCAGTTCTTCGATCAGGGCTTTCAGGTCGGCCATATCGCCCAGTTTCAGGGCGTTGGCGAGGCGTTTTTCGGTCGCTTCCGCCTTTTGTATGTATTCCATGACCCGGGGATTGGTTTCCCGGTACATTTTTTCGTCGAAAGAATCGCCGAAACGTTTGGCCGCTTTTTCCACCTCTTTATCTGCCTTGGCCAGCATTTTATCAATCTCCGTTTCAATCAGTACGTCGGCGCGGAAACGTTTTTTGGAATCCTTGTTGTCCACCAACGGATCGTTGAACGCATCGACGTGGCCGGATGCTTTCCAGATTTTAGGGTGCATAAAAATAGCGGAATCCAGCCCGACGATGTTGTCGTGCATCTGAACCATGGCTTTCCACCAGTATTCCTTGATGTTGTTTTTTAACTCCACACCCATCGGACCGTAGTCGTACACGCCGTTCAAACCTTCATATACTTCCGAGGAAGGGTAAATAAATCCGTATTCCTTACAGTGCGAAACAAGCCGTTTAAATAAATCTTCAGACATCCAATTAAAGAGGTGAGAGGTGAGAGGTGAGAGGTGAGAGACGCCAGCCTTCGGTGACAATTTAAGGCTGGGCTTCTTACTTCTCTGAAAGCGGCGCAAAGGTGCGGAAAAGCGAGGAAAAAAACGAAAAAAGGCTAAGGAAACTACCTCAACGCCGCGCATACGCTTCCAGCCATTTACATTCCTTGATGATTCCATCGTAAAATTTGGTGTTGGAGTACCGCGTAAGCAGCAGGTTGTAATACACAGCATACTGATCGGGCAAGGTCGGGATCAGTTTACTGCCGGGGCGGTAGCGGCTGTCTTTGTCGCAGAAGTATTGTTTTTGCTGGCAGCGGGCGGCCATAAATGCAGCGCGGGCAGCGAATTCGGGGTCCTGCGCCGCTGCGAGCGCCCGTTCAAAATAGCCCAGGGCAACACTAACATCCAGGTTTTCGCGGTTGCCGTCGGGTGTGCCGGGCATGGAAAACAAAGGCCCTTGTGCCAGCCGCATCTGGTTGTAACCGCTTCTGTAATAGTCCGTTACCTCCCATTCATAACCGAAGTACGACATATTGTAATACGCGATACCGATTTGGTACCAGTACCGGGCGGCGTTGGGGTCGTTGGTGGCTTCGGCGGCTTTTGCCTGAAATTCCAGGTTGGTGATGCGGCGGGCGATTTCGCGGCGGTTCAGTTGAATGGAATCCGCCACCTGCCGGTGTATTTTTTC
>JADLCC010000192.1 GCA_020847425.1 Saprospiraceae bacterium | reverse complement strand
TTGTGGCTTTTCTGCCGGCCGCGTTTTTCGGTCTGCTGTTTAAAAAATACATCGACCGGCTGCTGGAAGATATTGTTGTGGTGGCTTTTGCCCTGATTGCAGGAGGTATCCTGTTTCTTTTTCTGGATGGGTATTTTACCCGCCGTGCCCGGAACGACACCTCTGTCAGCGATATCACCCTGCCCAAAGCGCTGCGCATCGGGCTGTTTCAAGTGGTCTCGATGGTACCGGGGGTAAGCCGTTCTGCCGCTACGATTATTGGCGGCCTGACACAGGGGTTGTCGCCCACTACTGCGGCCGAGTTTTCTTTTTTTCTCGCCGTACCCACCATGTTTGCAGCCACCTGCAAGTCGCTGTGGGATTATATCGATGAAGAGGGTGGTACTTTTTCCGGAGATGAGTTACTTTTGTTGGGTATCGGCAACGTCGTGGCATTTGTGGTGGCGATGATTGCGATCCGTTCGTTTATTCAGTTTTTAACCAAAAACGGTTTTAAAGTGTTCGGATATTACCGCATCGCTGTCGGGCTTATCATACTTGTACTGTGGACTTTAGGCTATTTTGACGGCGTGCAGGTCAGCAATTTTTAATACTTTTTGCCTATTTCCTAATATTTCCCCTACATGGATGATCCTTCCTCCAAACGATTACTCTCCTGGTCTTCTGCACTGCGCATTGGCAGCCATACCCTGCCGGCAAACCTTTTTCTCGCTTTGCTGGCAACTTTCGCCACAATAGTCGTTCTACCCTTTTTTTTATTTGTACTCGGCAGCGGATGGATTGCTCCATTGCTGTTATCGCTGTTGTTGTTTTTTGGACTACTGGTTTTCAAAAACCTCATTTTCCAGGGTATATACAAAAATATGCAGGGAGAAGGCGACGCCGCGTTACTAGAATACCTGGTGCAACAAAACACTACAGGCGCACCCGGCGAGGAGGAAATGGAAATGGAACTGCTGGAAAATGCCCTGCACATGAAGCAGGTGCGGGCCTACGACTGTATGGCGCCCCGGCCCGAAATCGTTCACGTCGACGTACAGGCATCGGTGGATGACCTGCGCCAGTTGTTTATTGAAAGCAGTTTGTCGCGCATTATCGTCACCGATAGCGAACTCGATAAAGTACTCGGCTATGTGCACGTACACCAACTTTTTGCCCATCCGCGCAGTATTCGCGGTATTGTAATGCCCATAACTTTTGTCCCGGAAAGTATTCAGATCAATGATTTGCTGCACAAATTCATCAAAAACCGGACAAATATCGCCTGTGTGGTCGACGAATACGGCAGCCTCGCCGGTCTGGTCACCCTCGAAGATGCGCTGGAGCAACTTTTCGGAAAAATAGACGACGAACACGACCAGGAAGAGTTCCTGGAAGCCCGCATCAGCGCAAATGAATTCCTGCTCTCCGGAAGGCTCGATGTGGACTATATCAATGAAAAGTTTCCGGAACTGGCACTCCCTACGGGCGACTACAACACACTTTCAGGTTATATCGTCACCGCTACACAAACCATCCCCGAGCAGGGCGCTCAGATCATACTGGAAGGCAAAACTTTTGTGCTGGAATTGGTGAGTGACCGGAAAATCGAAACGATCAGGGTCCTTTTGTAAGTCCGAAGTCAGTTATAGTCCGAAGTGCGAAGTCGTCAGTGCGAAGTCCAGAAAGTGAGTAGTTGGTTGTCAATCGGGACCAAATGGTTCCCTTCCCACCCATGCTGTACGACTTCGGACTGATGACTTCGTACTTCGGACTAAAAAAAACGCCGGAGCACGAATTGCCGCGTCCGGCGTTAACCAAACCCTTACTGTGTTTATTTGTTTGGTGGGGTTTTAACTAATAGAGTTAGACAGGGAGTTGTTGGAAAAAGGTTGGGGGAGGGTTGGAAAAAGTTATTGGTTATTGGTTATTGGTGGTTTTTCAGGCTGGAATGGGTAAAAATGTTTGTTACTTTTCCCCATATGGAATCTGATAACTGATAATAAATCATCGATAATAATCAGGGAGATGGAATGAACCCTGATTTACCCATTCCAGCCTGAAACACCACCAATAACTGATAACCAATAACTGATAACTAAATCACCCGAAGTAATTCCGCAGGCTGTCCAGAAAAAAGTCTTTTTGTCCGGCAGAAACGGTGAGTGAAACGCCATTTTGCAAAACGACATGCCCGCCTTTGCCCCGTACATATTTTTTCAGGTGTTTCAGGTGCACCGTATGCGAGCGGTGAATCCGGGCAAATGCCGAATCCGGCAACAGCAATTCCACTTCACGCAGGGTACGGCAAACCAGGATCTGGCGGCCGTCGGTAAAGTGCAGCACGGTATAGTTGCCGCTTGCTTCGAGGTAGGCAATTTGTTTTACTTTTTCAAAACACATGCCTTCCATGGTAGGCAATACTATTTTATTGCCGGAGCGCTCTGGCCGCAGTTCGCGCGATATGGAAACGGATTGGGTGCTGCCCTGGGGTTCTGCGGCATCGATGGTTTGTGGTCGGATAGAAATTGTGTTCAACATAATCATATTATTTTATCAGGTGCGGCACAGCAAGGGTCTATTAGAGTCGTGCTTCTGTGGAAATTGTAGCATGGTACAAAAGTATGGAGGCGATTTTTGGGCATCAATCCACCTTTTGTCATAAGTCAGGTTTCCAGGCAGTATTATTCATTTGGTAAAATGATAAAAACCTGACACTTTTGAGGGCGCAAACTACCCATGGCAAAAACTCCTTCCGACAAACTGTTCCGACTCGTACAATCGCTCTCCCCGGCGGAGCGGCGGTATTTCCGTATTTTTATTCGCGGCAAAACGGAACGCAGCAGCAAATACCTGCAATTATTCGACCTGCTGGCAACGCAGCACACGTTCGATGAAGCGGATCTCAAATCTAAAATTTATAAAGGGGAAGCCCCCGGCGGGAAAAAATACTCGGAACTCAAATCCTACCTGTACGACCTGGTGCTGAAAAGCCTGCAGGCCTTCGACGAGCAGCATTCGGTACAATTCAAATTGAACGACCTGTTGCAAAGCGTAACAGTGTTGTACAAACGCGGGCACTACGACGACTGCGCGGATTTACTCCAAAAAGCGGCTAAAATAGCCCGGCAGTACGAGGCTTTCGGCGCCCAACTGGACATCATTCGCTGGGAAAAACAACTCGCTTACACCCGCATGGATGTGGATTTCCTGCACAAAAAACTGGAACAATTACAGTTCCAGGAAACACAGGCCCTGCAGCACCTGAACAATACGACCGGCTATCAAAAAGCGTTTTTCCAGGTGTACACCGCCAATTTCAAACGAGAAGCGGGCAGCCGGAGTGAAAGCCGATCTACCCTGTTGCGCAACCTGGTCGGGCAGGATGAAGCCTTCAGCGACCCCGATCGCGCCACTTCGCACAAGGCCAGGGTACTGTATTACCGCACGCTGAATATTTACTATTATGCGACAGCGCAATACGAGCAGTTTTATGAATCGGGGAAAAAACTGATGCACTTGCTGGAGTCCCAGCCGCATTTTTTAAAAGAAAACCTGGCCGACTACATTGCCACACTCAGCAACCTGATACTTTCCTGCGGGCTCCAGCAGTATTACACAGAATTGCGTATTTACCTGCAAAAACTGCATCTTTTGAACCCGATCACGGAAGATGACCGGCGCAAAATTCACCGCCAATACTACAGCAACCTCTTTGCCCTCTGTGCATTTACAGGCGAATTTGAGGACGCGCGGCGGGAAATGGACCGCTGCCAGCAGGAAGCGGAAAGTTTCAGCGCGCAGGATTATGAGATGGCCAGTTTCTATCTTCAGTATTGCATCATCTGCTTCGGTTGCGGCGATTTTAACCGGGCACTGGATTACCTGAATCTATGGCTCAATCAGCCGCGTTCGGTGAAGCGGGAAGACTTGCAAAGCGAGGCGCGTATCCTTTCTTTAGTCCTGCATTTTGAAATGGGAAATATGTTGCTGCTCGAATCACTGTCACGCTCGGCTACACGATTCCTGCAAAAGAAAAACCGCTACCATGACCTGGAGCGGCGTTTTATTCATTTTATCCATGACCTGATAAAAGCCCCGGGGCAACAGGAGTTGCGGGCTGAATTTAAAAAAATGAAACAAGACCTGCCGGAATTGTCGGGCTATCAAACCTTGCTGCAAACGTTCGACCTCGAAGCATGGCTGGAAAGCAAGATCAAAGGGCAAACATTTGCAGCAACGGTACAGGAAAAGTGGCAAAAACTGGCGAAAAGCGGCGCTTAGTTCTTGTAAACCGTTTAATAACCAGTTTCTTATTTCAGGTTTGTGCCGCTGAATCCTACGGACTCCGGCATGTCCGAGCGCACATCCACTACCGTCCAGCGCGTGCGGTATGTAAAACGCCGGCCTCTTACGGGGGCCGTCCCACCTTTCAACTGGTTCATCTGTTCCTCGTTCAAGGAGGTAACAAGGCTCTGAACATGAAGGTCATCAAGTGTAAGTTTATCTTTTGCCATACGAAAGGATATTGAATGGTTTGTAGTTTGACTTGTCTGAAGGAATTCCAAAAGTAAACCAAAGATACCCGCCATTGCAAATGTACATTTTGCCAACTTTTTTTAAAAGTCAGGTTCCTGAGGGGGATAAACAGCACACGGATTGTATGGATGAGACACGGATTTTTTTTACCAGGTATTTTTTACCACATAGGTACATAGGACTTACACATAG
>JADLCC010000191.1 GCA_020847425.1 Saprospiraceae bacterium | reverse complement strand
GAACGCTAGTTTTAATTTGTTTTGCATTGTTTCCCTGTTTTTCATTAGTTGGTGAGGCAAAGATAATGGCACAGGATGGATCTTTGCAATACATAGAACCTACCTTGGCCGGGTACCATGTTGTCTAGTTTTTATAAAAAATTGAATATCAGGTAGTTGTGTGGAAAAATATTTTTTAACTTTTTTTATAAAAGTTAAAAAAAAGCCCTGCGCGGGGAGCGACAGGGCTTTTTTTATGCAACAGTGTTTTGTAATTAGTCAGCACAGGGGCAGCGCCCCGTAAGATTTGTAGCAACAGATGCCCATTTATTGCTGGAGGTGCAGCGCACCGCAAGATAATCTTACGGTGCGCTGCACCTCCAGCAACTTTGCTTAAGAATTACTACAAATCTTACGGTGCGCTGCACCTGTGGAAGCATTTGCAATAGTTTCTTTTCAAAACTTCACCCCATGCCAGCGTTCCGTCCGCAAATAAAACACCACCATCAGGATCATCACAAACCAGTACACGATCTCGGCGGTCCATACCCAGAAGAGTTGGACATGCAGCACATTGACCACAAAAAAGATATAAGCGAGGTAAACGGTAAGGGTGATCAATTGCAGGCGGAGGCCGAACCAGGTGGCCCCGGTACCCGACAGCGAATTGACCAGCACGGAACCGAAGGTGGCAAAAGACAGGATCACCAGCATCAGGTGAAAAATGGGTTGTGTTTCGCCAATCAGGGTCATATCTGATTTGCCCAGTAAAGGATACAACACCTGACCGGGAAAAAACAGGATCGGGACTGCCATAATCATCGAAACCATCCAGCACAGTTTACCTGTTTTCCAGGCAGCGGACAACACATCAGCCTGGCGATTCTGTCCTATCAGGTTGCTGATCAATGTATTAACGCCAGATGAAAAGCCCCACAACGGGATAGATAACAATAAGTAGACCGTCCGCGCCAGGTTGGAAACAGCCAGCGCCCGCTCACCCAGGTTTTCGACCATGCCAAAAAAGAAAATCCAGCTCCCCTGGCCAATGGCGGCATGCACCACTACAGGCAATGCAATATTGAGTTGCTGTCGTGTCAGCGCCCAGTCGGGTTTGGGGAAGGAAAAAATCCGTAAAATCCGGTTTTTTCGGTCGGCAATCATAAACAGGATAAACACGACGAATGCCACGCCCTCCGCAATACTGCTGGCCAGACCTGAACCGCCGATACCCATGGCAGGCAGACCGAATTTCCCAAAAATAAGCCCGTAGTTGAGCGCCAGGTTGACGATAGCCAGGATAATCGTGTCCAGCAGGATGATACCCGGCCGCGCAATACCCGTATACAGTGAAATCAGCGCTACACCGGCGTAACTGAAAAAGATCCCGTAAGAGCGGTAATGGATATATTCGAGGCACTTTTCATACACATTGGGGGAGTTTTCCAGGAAAAGTTGGAAAAACCAGGGTGTCCCGAAACGCATAAACGTCCACATCAGGGCAGCCAGCGCCAACTCAAACAAAAGCATGGTGTGGAACACGTGGCCGACTGCTTTGTACCGCCCTTCTCCCATCCTCCGGGCGATAATGATCTGGCCGCCCCGCGAGAAAGAGTACCCGATGGCTGCTATGGTGATATAAAATACGCCCACGAACCCGATGGCAGCGAAGTCGACTTCACTCAGGTGATACAACAATACGGCATCACTCAGGGCAATTACATTTTGCGCAGCCGAACCAAGCATGATCGGTGCGGAAATTCTCCAGATTTGGCGGTAGGTCAGGTCGAGTTTCAAGGCGCTGTGTTGGTGTTTTGGTGTTTTGGTGTTTTGGTGTTTTTGTGTTTTAGAATGGTATAGCTCGGCATTTGTAATAATCAATGGAAAACGGTCAGTTAAACCTCCCGGTTTTGCGCCTCCATCATCGAACAAATGCCAAGCGTTACCATTCTAAAACACAAAAACACCAAAACACTAAAACACCTAAGAGTACTATGTAGTAAAAAATCAATAAAACTTCCAAATTTTCCACCAGGCAGGCACCACATTCCAGTGTTGTTTTTCCCTGAAATCAGGGTTGACAAATGCCAGGGCGAAGTCAAAAAAATCTATGCTGAGGGTGATGTTTTTGTGTTGCCGAATCCGTTGCCAGGCTGTTTGCATCTCCGGCGACCAGTGAATATCGTCGAGGACAAAAACGGTTTGGTTGTGGGCGAAAGGTAAACAGGATTCAAAATACTGTAAAGTCGGCGCCAACCGGTGGTTGCCGTCAAGGTACACCAAATCGACCTTATTCAGACTTTGTAATGCCGGTAAAAGTGTTTCATCGAATGCGCCGGTCCTGATTGCTGCATGGTGCAAGTCCAGAAAGGACAAGTTTGTGCGCGCCACTTCGGCCGTTTGCGGGCAACCTTCGAGGGATAAAAAATGTGCATTGCGGGCAGCCGAAGCCAGGTACATGGTGCTGATACCGACGGAACTGCCGAGTTCGAGCATGGTTTTCGGCGCCAGCCACTGCGCCAGTCGGAACAACCGGCGCCCCTGCCGGGCACTGCTTCCGGCCCGCCTTACGATATAGGACAACGTACGCCGGTTTTGCCCGCGCGCTCCGCCCGCGCCAAAATCCTGTACTTCCAAAACGGCATCGCTCGACAACATCCGACGGCGCAATTGTTCCACATCCCGGAATGCATAATACCAGCGCCGATCCTCCAGCACAGCGTTTGCCAGACCGAAAACGAAGGGCGAATGCAACTGGTATTTGGTTACGGCCGACCAATAAAATCTTAAAAAAGCCAGGAACTGGTAGATCATAAAAAATAAATCGGGCATTGCCCGCTATCCTGTGTTGAAAAGGGCGACCTGGGAATAAAGGCCTGATAATCAGGCACTTGTTTTTCAGTATCTCTACGCTCACACCGTTTCAATTTGCAAACGGCGGGCGAAAATAGGAAGCGTTGGCGTTAAAAAACACTTAAACCGACTTTCCATTGAAAATACCCGCAGCAGAAGCCCCGTTTTCAGGGCATTCCATTACAAAACGGAACTACAACATACATGAAAAATATTCGTCTGCTTGCCGCCTCTGCCTTCGCCATCCTGTTTCTGAGCAGCCCCGCCTTCGGTCAACGGTATAAAACCGCCGCCGGCATCCGGGTCGACAACGGACTGAACCTCAGCATCCAGCAATACATCACCAACGGCTGGACGGCGGAAGGTATACTGCATACACCCATTGCCTCCGAAAACCTCGGTGTCTCGCTGCTGGCGGAAAAACACCACAAAATCCTCTTTCGCGGTTTTAATTTTTATGGCGGCGGCGGCCTGCACTACTACGGCATCAATACTTCCGACTCCAAAGAGGAAACCACCAGCAACAATGTCTGGGGACTTTCCGCTATCGGTGGCGCCGAACTTTCGGTGGGCCGCCTGAATTTTGCAGTCGACTGGAAACCTGAACTGCACCTCTCGGGCGACCAGGTCCGGCCTTTCGACTGGAATGGCGCCTCTATTTCGGTGCGCTACATCATCGCCAAACGCGAACGGAATAAGGTGAAGGACTGGGGTGTGTGGGATAAGTTTGGAAGGAGGAAAAAATGATGAATGATGAATGATGAATGATAAATGATAAATGATGAATAAAGACTTGTTCATTCCAGATTAATACTTTAAAAAAAGTACAAAATCCACGTTACCTGTCAGGCTTAAATATTCATCATTTATCGTTCATCATTCATCATTTCTAAAAAAGGTATCCAAATATCTTCCGCTTCTTCTTCGCCGTTTTGGCCGTTTTTTTCACAAAAACAGGTGCACTGCTATAACTTTCCACATTGGTGCGGTTGAAAGCCGTAACGACATAAGTATAGTATTCGCCTTCTACCGTCGTCTGATCCTCGTAGGTCCATTTTTCCGCATCAGCGTTAAATGCCGTCGAAGCGAGGAGGTTACGCGGGTTGCGAAAGTCACCGACCGTCTCCCCCTGAAAACGGTAGATTGCAAAGTAATAAGGCATTTGTTCGGCAGCAATCACATCACAAATATTCCAGGCCAGTTTGACCGAACTTGCAGAACCCTGCACCCGGCAAATCTGGGGCGTGGCGGGCGGGATTTTGGATAGCGCCAGGGTAGGCGGCACCAGCGACTGTGTTTTGAACAGGTTGGTAATCAGCGAGTCCTGTACGCCCAAGGGGTTGCGCAGGAGCGGTTTGACCGAAAAGAAAATACTCCCGTTTACATTCGGATTGGCACGGTTCAGCAGTATCTGCCGCTTGATTTCATCGGGCCGATTCCAGTTGACATCGTTGGGCGCATTGTTGATTTTGTAAGCCGCATGACCGATGTACAACTGTTTGCCGTAGGTGTTTTTACTCCACCAGTCCACCAGTTTTTCATAATCCGCCGGCACAAAACCGATGCTCCAGTACAATTGCGGGGCCACGTAATCGATCCAGCCGTTTTTCATCCAGAGCAGCACATCGGCATACAAATCGTCGTAACAGGTCACTCCAGCGCGTGTATCCGAGCCCATGAGCGGGTCGCGGTCGCGGTTGCGCCACACTCCGAACGGCCCGATGCCGAAACGCACATAAGGTTTTATCTTTTTGATATTGGTCGACACGCCCGAAATCAGCCGGTTGACGTTGTCGCGGCGCCAGTCTTCAATACTGACGAATCCGCGCGGGTCCGATGCAAATTCATTGTAATCGTTCAGCACCTCGCCCGCTTCTTTATACGGGTAAAAATAATCGTCGAAATGAATGCCGTCCACATCATAGCGCAACACGATGTCTTTCACGACATTGACGAGGTATTGCTGCACGGAAGGATTGGCAGGATTGAAGTAAAAACGCCGGCCATAACGGAAGAACCACTGCGCTTTGCGGTTATCGGGCAAGGAACGCAAGGGGTGAATCGGCGACAGGGCAGCCGTATCGAGGTCCAGCGTCGCCCGGTAAGGGTTCAGCCAGGCATGAAATTCCATGCGCCTGTCGTGGGCTGCCTTGATCATGTACAACATGGGGTCATACGTCGAATCAGCCGGCGCCACACCCTGCTGACCCGTCAGGAACTTGCTCCAGGGCACATTGGGCGATTTGTACATGGCATCGCCGGCGGGGCGCACCTGCACAAAAACAGCATTCATGTTCATGGCTTTCAGCACGTCGAGCAGGCTGTCGAACTCCATTTTTTGCCTGTCCACCGACAAGCCCGGTTGCGAAGGCCAGTCAATATTAAAACTGGTAGCGATCCATGCGCCGCGCAATTCTGCCACCGGCGCAGTCGGCGGGCGTTGACTCCAGGCGTTTTGCGTCATCAGCAAAGCGCCCAAACAGAGGTAAAAAATCGGAAAATGAAATAATTGCTTCATAACAGACTGGTTTTGGGGTAAATGTATGGTTTATGCTTGAATGGTTGTATCGCTGCGAAGAGATCGAATTTTATTTATATCGAGGTTTTGGGTTTACAGGTTGATCGGTTTATAAGTTGATAAGTTTATGGTTTACAGGTTTATGATAAATGAAGCCCTATTTTTTCGGACTTTTGCAGGGCCCTTCGTTTTTAATGCGAAGAATGGGATTAAAATAGGTTTGATGTGATGTCAAATGGTTTTTTAAGCCTCACCCCCCGGCCCCCTCTCCAACGGAGAGGGGGCGCGAGTACCCTTAGCATTCCTTTATGAGAAACCAAGGGTGAAGTCACCCCCTCTCCGTTGGAGAGGGGGCCGGGGGGTGAGGCCATAACCGCGATTTGGATTCACAGGACCCCTTTATTCGCATTTTGAATGAAAGTTTAACCCCCAAGATCAAAGTGAAGCTCCTCAACTTACTCAACCGCCAGCCTGACTAAGTAGGTATGCAAAATTAGTTTTGCTTAAATTCTTTACAAATGCTTGATTATCAGCACGAATAACGAATAACTAATAACGGATAACTACTTAATAACCAATTACTGCCATCTAAACACATGAAATTTCCACATCCCATTTCCGTCAGTGAACTCGCACTTCGTTTCCAGGCACAGGTGATCGGAGATGCCTCGCTTTCTGCGACCGGCATCAATGAAATACACAAGGTGGAGCCCGGCGATATCGCATTTTCCGACGTAAAAAAATATTTTGAAAAAACGCTTTCCAGTCCCGCTACGGTCATCCTGCTCAACGAAGCCGTGGAATGCCCGCCTGGAAAAGTGATCCTCGTCGTGCCCCGGCCTTTTGAGGCTTACGATGCGCTGGTGCGGGAATACCGACCTTTTGAACCGATCCGGGAGGCTATCAGCGCCGGCGCGGAAATTCACCCCACTGCCCTCATCGAGCCGGGCGTGGTTATTGCCAACCACGTGCGCATCGGCGCCTATTGCCATATTCAGGCCAACACCTACATTGGCGAATACACGGAAATCGGCGAATACGTGAGCATCGGCCCCAACAGCATAATCGGCTCCGACGCATTTTACTACAAAAAACAGCCTGACGGTTCTTTCCAAAAATGGCGTTCCGGCGGCCGCGTCATCCTGCACGACCGGGTCGATATCGGCGCAGGCTGCACCATCAATAAAGGTGTGAGCGGCGACACCATCATCGGCGAAGGCAGCAAACTCGACTGCCAGATCCATATCGGACACGGCGTGGTAGTCGGAAAAAACTGCCTGTTCGCTGCCCAGGTCGGTATCGGTGGCAAAACGATCATTGAAGATAATGTGGTGCTGTACGGACAAGTCGGTATCGCCCAGGCCATCCAGATCGGCAAAGGCGCCATTGTGCTGGCTACCTCCGGCGTGTCCAAATCGCTGGAAGGCGGCAAAACGTATTTCGGCGCGCCGGCGGAGGAAGTGCGTGATAAATACAAGGAACTGGCTGCGCTGCGGCAGTTGCCGGATTTGATTCGGAAGATGCGAGAGTGAGTTGGTTATTGGTTATTTGTTATTCGTTATTTGTTATTCGTGTGGTAACGTTTGGCGGGGGCAATAATTTGGTTATAAATTACTCAATGGATAAAGGGAAATAACAGGATACTATTCACAATCTCCAGCCTGAAAACGAATAACGAATAACGAATAACGAATAACGAATAACGAATAACGAAAAAATGCTACCCGAATCCACCCTCAAAAAACTCCGCCGCGTCGGCCAGGCGCTCAATATGCTGGCCCGCGTGTCGCCGCCGCTGGCCGGCCGTGCGGCATTCCGGCTGTTTTGCAGCCCGCGAAGGAAGGCTTTGCCCGAGCATGATATGGCTTTTTTGAAGGCAGCCAGGCAGGGAACGCTGGAGGTAAAAGGTGTATCCATCAGCACCTACCAGTGGCTGCCGAAGGGGACGGACAACGGGCGAACGGTGCTTTTCCTGCACGGCTGGGAATCGCATTCAGCGCGTTGGCGGCACTACGTGAAGGCGTTGTGCAAAGCAGGTTTCACCGTTCAGGCGCTTGATGCGCCGGCCAGCGGACTTTCCGGCGGACGAATGCTGAACCTGTTGATTTTCAGTGCAGTAGTAAAAAAACACATTGAGGAAAACGGCGTGCCCTATGCCATGGTGGGCCACTCTTTGGGCGGCGGTGCAGCCGTCATGAGCACGGCATTGTTCCATGCCCAGCGACCACAAAAAATGGTACTACTCGGCACGTTCGCCGAATCGAAACGGGTGATCCGCGATTTCGGCCGCATCATCGGGGCCAATGAAACGGTGCTGAAACACGTGGATATGGAAATCGAACGGCGCAGCGGTATTCCTGTCGAAGCCTATTCGGTGGTGCAGCAAGTCACACTGCTGACGGACGTACAGGGGCTGGTGCTGCACGACCGCGACGACGATGTGGCGCCGGTTGCCGAAGGCCGGCTCATTGCCGAACGTTGGTCGGCTGCCTATCTGGAAACGGAAGGATTCGGGCACCGGATGCAGCATATGTCGGTGGTGCATGCGGTAAGGGATTTTCTTGTTTTGTAAAGGTTGATGAGGGTTTATAAGGGTTGATGAGGGTTGATAAAGGCCACTCGATAGTCACAATTTTCCGCTTTATGAGTGGCTATTATCAACCCTCATCAACCCTTATAAACTTTTATCAACCCTAATCAACCCTAATCAACCCTTATAAACCCTCATCAACCTTAAACTCACAGCGCCTTCGACAGCACAAACATCATATACACCTCGTCCTGGTTATTCACCCCCAGCCGGTTGCTGTTGAGGTGCAGCAGACTGGGCAGTACGCGTTCCAGTTTATCGCCGAACTCTTTCAGGATCAATTCATTGCCCCTCAGCCAGCGCAGCCATTCCGGTTCTTTGGCGTCGAATTTGGCCTGCTCCATCATATTCCAGAAGTTGTTGAGCGTAGCGCGCAGGTGTTCAGCCTGTGGGGCAAAGTTGTTTTCAAAATTTTCCTGTAAGGCCGTGCGCATGGCCGCTTCGGATTCCTCGTCGTCGGCAGGCTGGAAAAACAGCGGGATCCATTGTTCGCACAATTGCCCGAAATACCAGGCCGCTTTTTTGCGGTCCAGACCGGCGGCGTGTGCCGTGATCAGGTGCATCCGCAGCGTATCGAACAATGCATCGCCGTAGGTGAACGCGGGGCGCTGCAGGCGCTCCAGTACAACCCGGGTGCTGACATGGAAATATTCCTCGGCCCAAACCATGGTTTCTTCCCCTCCAAAACGGGCCGTTTCGGGCTCGTACGGCACTGCAATGCGCTCGCCACGTTCGGCAAACCAGCCTTCTACAGCCGGTTCTAGGGTTTCCTGTAGCCATTCCGCTTCACCGCGCAGCCGCAGCCGGATGTGCGGACCTTTTTCGTCGTCGTAGCGCACAAAAAATGCGCGGGCGCCGGGTTTCTGCCAGATGTATTGTTCAAGAAAAGGCCGCACGGCGCGGGTCAGGAAAACGTCGGGGGTTTCGAGCGGATAAAAATGATAGGAAAGCCAGTTTTGCATGGGGGCAAAGGTCGGAGAATTTTTGGGGAATGATGAATGATGAATGATGAATGATGAATTTTGCCAAGGGGCTCTGGTGTACGTTACGTTTGTCATCCTGACGGGATCCGTCCGCTCTACGTGCGCATTTTCACCCGATTTCTCTTCGTAGAGCGGACGGATCCCGTCAGGATGACAAACGTAGCGTACACCGTAGAGTGGCCCACAAAGTGGAAGGGTTCGGACAGGATGACAAAATAAACAGCAGCGCTTACCTTTACCCGCATAAAACACTCAACGATCTCACCGAACAGCATGAAGCAGCCCTTTTTTATAGCATTATTCTTATTTCCTTTTCTGTTACCCGCCCAAACCGAAAACCCCTATTTCCAGCAGGAAGTCAACTACCGCATTGTGGTAACGCTGGATGATAAAACCCACACGTTGACGGGTAATATCGAAATGGACTACCTCAACAACTCGCCGGATGTTTTGCCGGAGATCTGGATTCATTTGTGGGGAAATGCGTTTAAAAACCGCGAAACAGCCTTCTGCAAACAGAAACTGCGCGACGGCAACCGCGAATTTTATTTCGCTGAAGAAAAAGACCTGGGCTATTACAAAAACCTGGATTTCACGGCGGATGGCCAGAAAACGACCTGGAAATACGACCGCGACAATCCTGATATTGCCAAACTCACGCTGCCTAAAGCGCTGGCTCCGGGCGAACGCATCCGCATCGCCACACCGTTTCTACTGAAAATTCCGGCCTCTTTTTCCCGGCTCGGCCACGTGGAAACGTCCTATCAAATGACGCAGTGGTACCCCAAACCGGCGGTGTACGACAACCGCGGCTGGCATGCCATGCCCTACCTCGATATGGGGGAATTTTACTCCGAATTCGGCAATTTCGATGTGACGATTACCCTGCCCGCCAATTATGTGGTCGGCGCAACGGGTATGCTGCAAACGCCTGCTGAAACGGCATTTTTAAACAAAAAAGAACTGGAAACCCGCGAATGGTTCCAGAAAAATCCCGCTAAAAATGCAGCGGAGAAACTGGATACTTTTCCTCCATCCAGCCCGGAAATGAAAACCATCCGCTACCTGGCCGAACAAGTGCACGATTTCGCCTGGTTTGCCGACAAACGTTTTTTCGTTTTAAAAGACCAGGCCTCGCTGGCTTCCGGCAAAACGGTGGATTGCTGGGCGATGTTTTCCCAAACGGAGGCGAATTTATGGCAAAAAGGCGCTTTTTATGTGCGCCGCTCCGTCGAATTTTACTCCAAACACGTCGGCGAATATCCCTGGCCGCAAGCCACCGCAGTGCATTCGGCGCTGAGTGCGGGCGGCGGCATGGAATATCCGATGATTACGGTTATCGGCGATAGTCGCTCGCCCAAAAGTCTCGACGAAGTGATTACCCATGAAGTTGGGCACAACTGGTTTTACGGTATCCTGGCCTCCAACGAACGCGAACATCCTTTCCTCGATGAAGGCATGAATTCCTATTACGAGTACCGCTACATGCGCGAGTACTACAACAACGACGAACTGGTTCACCTGCCCAAATTTTTGCTCGACCCGTCCCGCCAGGGTTCGCTGATTGAATTGGCCCAACTGGCCCTGGCGCGCGAACACGTCGACACCCCGCCCGACCGACATTCCAACAACATGAGCCAGGCTGCCTACGGTGTGCAGGTGTATACCAAAACCGGCACGACCATGCGCTGGCTGGAACAATCGGTGGGGACGGAACTGTTCGACCGCGCCATGCAGGCCTATTACCGCGACTGGCAGTTCCGGCACCCTTATCCCAATGATTTGCGGGCGAGCTGGAAAAACGCCGGGCTGGATGCGGACTGGTGGTTCGAACTGATGCAAACACAAAAGCAGGCGGATGTGGCGATCGGGAAAATTGGCAAGGAGAACAATGAATGGCACATCGACGCCCGGCAAAAAGGGAGCCTGGTTACGCCCTTCCCGGTCAGCGCTCTGAAAGATGGCAAAACCCTGGAAACCAAATGGTTTAAACCCGGCGAAAAAGTGGTTTTTCCCGGTAGCGATGCCGACGTATTTGTCATTGACAACGAACATGTTATACTGGATGTTTACCGGAAAAACAACCGGCGAAAAAGCGAAGGGGCATTCGCGGGACTGGAACCGTTTCAGTTAAAAATGTTGAATATCGTAGAGGACCCGACCCTCAGCACGACAGGTGTTTTGCCCTGGGTGGGCTGGAATAATTACGATAAAACCATGCTGGGCGTGTTGCTGTACAACGCGCCTTTGCCCTCCCGCCGCCTGCAATACTACATCGCGCCGGGATTCGGCCTGGGCAGCGGACAACTGGTGGGCCTGGCGGATCTGCGGTACAAGTTTTTTCCGGGAGGTATTTTTCCAAAAATCACTCTCGGCGTAAGCGCCAAAACCTTCGATTTCAGTTACAACGCCGGCCGCGATTACCGCGAAAAAATGATGCGCCTGGTACCGCAGCTGCGGCTGGAACTGGCCGACCGCTCGTTGTCGTTCCGGCATTTTTTGAATGTTCGGGCCATTTTGCTCGATGTGGAGGAAGGACAGGTCGATGGCTCAGGTTTTACGGGTAAAGACCGGGTAAAAACAGCCATTTTCGAAACCCGGTACGAAGCCACGCAAAAACGCTCGCCCAACCCCTGGCAGTTCAAGGCAACGCTGGAAAACAGCAGCAATTACCGCAGTGTTTTTGGTGAAAAAGCGCCGTATGTGCGCGGCTCCATCGAATGGGCGCAACATTTTTACTACCAGGAAAAACGCAAAATCAGCGCCCGCTTTTTCGCCGGGGCTTTTCTGGACAATACGCAGCGCAACCGTTCTGTGGAACCCAATGCATTTGCCCTGAATCCGCAAGGTTTCAACGACTACAGGTTCGATCAGGTTTTTCTGGGCCGCAGCGCAGTAAGCGGATTGTTGTCCAGGCAGGTCAGCCAGACGGAAGGCGGATTTAAAGGCGCCTTTGGCTCACCGTTCGCTTCTGTCATCGGTAATTCCAATAATTTCCTGCTGGCACTCAACCTGAAAGCGGATTTGCCGCAACGCCTGCCTTTTGGCATTCAACTCAAACCGTATTTCGACATTGGCTATTTCGACGATGCCACTCTGATTGGGCAGGACAGGCCTCAATCGGAACAACTGCTCTGGAGTGGCGGGTTTATCCTCGAATTTTTCAAAGGCGGTTTCGAGTTTTACCTGCCCGTCGTGAGCGCCAAATTGCTAAAAGACCGGTACGCCGAACAACGCGACGGCAATTACCTGCGCAACATTACCTGGAGCGTGCGGGTGCCGTTCAGGGAGCCGGGAGAAGCGGGGGACTATTTCTTGAGGTAGCAATTCAGCCCAGAAATGCCTCGAAATCAGCCAGTTGTCCGTTTTTAAGCACCCTTGGGATCTTTGCCTGTCCGTTCATTTTACCCCGTTGTTCCAGCCATTGTAAAAAGGTTTCATTCGGCAGGAAACGAACCCGGATTTCGCGCAGGGCATATTTGCGTTCAATGGCATAATCGTCATTCAGGCGGCAGAGTTCCTGGTCGACGGACTGTGCAAATTGTTCGGTTGTAACCTGTGGATTTTCCACAGCAACATACCACTGGTGCGCCCATTTGCTGCCGGATTGCAGGCCCGCTACTGCAAACTCGCGAATACCGGCCTGTAGTTTCACATCCGTTCGCCGCACCGCTTCGTTCAGGTTGTCGATAGACAAGTGTTCGCCGCAAACGGACAGGTATTGTTTTGTGCGGCCGGTCAACTGGATGAGGCCGCGTTCGGTGTCCGTAAATTGTATGGTATCGCCCAGGAGATAACGCCACGCGCCTGCACTAGTGCTGAGGAGGAGGGCGTAGTGTTCATGGCAGCGCACTTCGTCGAGTGTAAGGCTCACCGGCTGGGCTGTGCGCAGCTCGCCGTTTTCATCAAAATTGTCGCTGTTAAAAGGCACGAATTCAAAATATACCCCGCAATCTGTCAGGAGTTGCATGGCGCGTTCACCGGGCTGATTTTGATAAGCGAAAAAACCTTCAGAAGCCATGTAGGAGTTGACGTACTGCACCGGCTTGCCCAGCAATTGTTCAAAAGTAGCCTGATACGGCTCGAAAAACACCCCGCCATGCACAAAAACCGAAAAATCGGGCCAGATCTGGTGGATATGCTCCAGCCCGTGTTTTTCTATAATTCTTTCCAGGATCAATTGCAGCCACATGGGATTGCTGACGGCGAAACCGATGTTCCAGTTGGGCGCTTCTTCTGCCATCCGTTCGATGCGGTCGCTCCATTCCGGCAGGTCGGTGATGTGGCGGCCGGGCCGGTAGTAACGTTCCATCCACATCGGTCGGTTCATTCCGATAATCCCGCTCAGGTCGCCCGTCCAGTGCTGCCCTTCGCGGGCAGGGCGGGTGCAGGAGCCCACCATGAGCATTTGTTTGGTGTACTGACTGTTGGGAATGCCGAAGCGGGCCATGTCGAAAAACAGGCGCCGGGAGCCGCGTTTCATGCCGCGCAGCAAATCTTCCGTGATCGGCAGGTACTTTGTGGCCGACTGGCTCGTGCCGCTCGAAAGGGCAAAGTAGGGCACCTGCCCCGGCCAGCAGATATCCGGCAGATCGTTCAGGTGCGCCTGCGACCACCAGCGGTCGTACAATCCCTGGTAATCGGTAGCGGGTACCTGGCGCCGGAAAGCCTGGGAAGTGTTGTGCGCATACAGGGCTTCATGGAAACCGTGGTATCGGCCGAATGCCGTATTCCGGGCTTTGTGCAGGAGTTCAAACAGTTGAATTTGTTGCTGTTCCGCAGGCGTAAGGCGCTTTCGTTCGGCTATGGCTCCCAGTCGGGTACCCTGGCGGATAAGACTTCCAATGATGGACATGGGCGTAGATGCTGGTTTCAAAAACGAATTGTTTTTGGTCTGCAAAAGTCCCGTATCGGATAAGGAAATATGGAAACTGGGGGTTAACTATGTATGAATTTTTGGTAAAGAAGTCGGGTGGAAAGTGAAGAGGGTGGCCTCACAAGTTGTTTTTTCCAATTTATATAATTTGTTCTTACCCAGCAACATGAGACACCCTGATTTTTGTACTGATGCATTGGCCAAGGTTATCAGTTCATCAAGGGTAAAGTGAACCGCCTGGGCCGTCGTTGTGCGTCCCCGCCAACGACAAATAAGCACCCAAGCCAGGCAAATTGATCCTTTATGTTGCCTGAAATTCAACATAACTTGCTGTTGGCGGGGACGCGCAACAGCGGCAGGGGCGCTTGTGCTTCGATTTTGCAAGGTTATAAAATTCGGGATGTCTCATGTTGGAGCGCGAATAGTAAAACTAAAACTGGTTTTATTTTTTGAATATTGACTTGTGAGAGAGCCTCCTTACAACGGCGATTATCGTTGGAAGTAAATCCAGTAGTGCTTGGAACTTCTGCGTCATTCTATTGGTTTTTGAAACTCAATTACACCACAAAATGAAACCCATTATTAAAGGAAAAGACTTGCTCGCACTGGGGTACACCGAAGGAAAAATCCTCGGGCTGGCCCTTGAAACGGCAGCCACTGCATTCGAAAATACCGATAAACAAACCATACTGACCACCCTGAAACGCGTAAACAAAACACCCGAATTATACCTCGACGATGCCGCGCTGGCGTCGTTGGCCACAGCCATTATCGAAGCCGCGCAACAGCCCCTCGATACCACCATTGCGCTGAAAGAAACGGCGGACGAATACGCCATTTTCGGTAAAGAACAGATTGAAGAAGGTGCGCTGAACCAGATGAATATTGCCATGAAGTTGCCGGTAACGGTCGCTGGCGCCCTCATGCCCGATGCGCACCAGGGCTATGGCCTGCCGATCGGTGGCGTACTGGCCACCAGAAATGCCATCATTCCATACGGCGTCGGGGTGGATATTGGTTGCCGCATGGCCTTGTCGGTGTTCGATATTCCGGAGCAGCATTTTTTCGATCACCGCTCTTTTTACAAACGCGAACTGATCGCTCACACGGCTTTCGGCGCCGGAATCGGTTTCAAAGGCCAGGACCGCGCATACCATAACGTGCTGGATCGCAAGGAGTTCGATATGAACGGTTTGCTGCGTGGACTAAAAGATAAAGCATTTGCCCAGTTGGGGTCTTCCGGCGGAGGTAACCACTTCGTCGAGTGGGGAATTATTGATTTTGACCAAAAAGACGAAGCGCTGGGTGTGGAAAAAGGCCGCTACCTCGCGCTGCTGACACATTCGGGTTCCCGCGGACTGGGCGCTACCCTGGCGGGGCATTACACCCGCATTGCCAAGGAACAATGCAAATTGCCGCCCTACGCCGCCAACCTCGCTTACCTCGATCTGGACAGCGAGGCCGGACAGGAATACTGGCTGGCGATGAACCTGGCCGGCGACTACGCATCGGCGTGCCATGAAGTGATCCACCGCAAACTGACCAAAGCCATCGGCGCCACGGTGCTTACGAAAGTGGAAAACCACCATAATTTCGCCTGGAAAGAAATGCTGAACGGCGAAGAAGTGATCGTGCACCGCAAAGGCGCGACGCCGGCCGGTAAAGGGGTGATGGGGATTATTCCGGGCTCGATGACGGCGCCAGGATTCCTCGTACGCGGAAAAGGAGATACGACTGCTATCAACTCGGCTTCGCATGGCGCAGGCCGACAGATGAGCCGTACCCAGGCGATCAAAAATGTGAGCAAAGCCGATCTCCGCGCCATTTTGCAGGAAGTTGGCGTATCGCTCATCGGCGGAGGACTGGACGAGGCGCCGATGGCCTACAAAAACATCCACCAGGTGATGGCTTCGCAACAGGAACTGGTCAGCGTTGTCGCTAAGTTTTCACCGAAAATGGTGCGCATGGCGGATGACGGAAGTAGGGAAGACTAAACTAGAAGTGAGAGGGTGAGAGGGTGAGAGGGTGAGAGAGTGAGAGATGTGAGATGGTGAGAGCCGACTTCGATTACACCTGATTGCTCCTGGTATTTCATCTTGATCTGGCCAACCGCAATCAGGTGTAATTGAAGTCGGCTCTCACCCTCTCACATCTCACCCTCTCACATCTCTCACCTCTCACTTCTATTTCAAATGTCGTTTACCTGTCATAAAACCACTCATTTCACAATGATTACTTAATGTTCCGTTACCCCCTGGGTTGCACTCGTATATAGGACGCTTTCCGTGTACAGCCGATTAGAAGCGCCGGGCACAAAAACAGGAAAGCATCTGAACGATGTTTAAATCATATACTTTTTTCTTCTTTTTAATCATTTTAACCGGTCATTCCATTCCATCAGCCGCTCAATGTAGCCCGGCCACCCCGGCGGAAGGTGTTTGTTCCGGCGGCAACGGCGCTGCTTATGACGGTGTCAATATCAACAACGGTCAAACGTACTGGTACAGCGGCAGCGGCACATTTAACAATGGTGTGAATATCAACGCCGGCGGCACTTTGCGTGTTTGCGGCAACCTTACCCTCAACCAGATCAACCTGAACGGCGGTACCATCATCGTCACTAACGGCGGAACACTCAGCATCAACGGCTCGGGCACCCTGAACCTGAACAACAATGTCATGCTGGTCAACTACGGCACGCTGAACATCAACCGGGATATTCAGATGCAAAACAGCGGTAACGCCATCATCAACGCCACTACCACTGCGGTGATCCATATGTCAGGCTACAAACTGAAAGTGACCGGTAGCAATACCTCCAGCGGTAATATCCTGATCAACAAAGGCACTATGCTTCTTGGTACTTTAGAGGTCACAAGTAATAGTAACGGCGTTTGTCTTGGAAATCAGTCGATCCTCCAAACTGAAAATTACATCAATACAAAAACGAATGCCATTACCGTGGAACCCGGCGCGGTAGCCGTGCTGCGTGTTACCGAAAGCGGCCGCAACGATGCTCCGCTTTCCGCATCCGCAAACCTGCATATCTGTAAATCTTCGGGCGCCTCTTTTTCGGGCAACAGCAATGTAGGCTCCGCAACGGTATATGAAAACTGTAGCTCGGCTGCTGCGGCATTGCCTATCACCTTAAAAAGTTTCCGGGTAAATGCCGCTTCCAGCACGGTTTTGCTCGTTTGGGAGACGGTGGAGGAGAAAAATAACGACTATTTTTTGATCGAACGCAGCACCGATGGTGTTGATTTTGAAATAGTTAGCGAGCGCATCCCGGGCTCCGGCAACAGCGAATATTCGAGCAGGTATACCTGGACCGATCCAACGCCCGCAGCAGGTATCAACTATTACCGGTTGAAGCAGGTGGATTTAGACGGTACTGTTTATTACCACGGTATCCGCTCCGCCAAAATAGAGCAGGGAGCATTTGAAACCCGGGTGTTTCCCAACCCTGTTAGTGAGATGCTGAGTATTCGATTCTCCGGCGAAGAGACCTCAACGATCAGTATAATGGATATGACCGGCCGTCAGGTATTCAGTGCAGTTGCTCCTGAAGGCCTGCAAACGGTGGAAATGGATCTTTCCGTATTGCCTTCAGGCAATTACATGATGAACATTTCCGGTGAGCGGGAAATTCAAAGTATAAAACTGGTGAAACAGTAGGAATCGAATTGAAGATGCTGAAGAACTGTTTCAAAACCCCAGTTATGGCACGGATTCACCTGTTTTTTAACAAATCCGCTACCCGGTCAAAAATCCGCTCCACGACCCGGCGATCCTCGGTAATAATTCGGACCATACCCGACATCTCCTGACGCAAAGGAATGGCCGTACCATAGGTCGTCACCAAACTATCCGGAAGGCTGATGGTAATGAGGTATGCATCTTCTTTTGATACAGCGGAAATACCCGATACGTTCCCTTCTAGTACACCAAACTGCATGGCAGGCCAGGCGTCGAGCGAGATAACGGCCCGGGCGCCGGAGCGAATTCGCCCGAGGCCGGATGCTGATATTGGTGAACGGGCAATGGTTTTTTCTGCCTTATCCGGTACGATAGCCAGCAATTCATCGCCGACCTGTAGGTTTTCATGCAGGCTGCGGGCTGTGGAGAAGGTTATCCGGCCTGCTATTGGCGCCTCCACCAGGAACTGCATTTTCCAGGCGGCCAGGGCGCTGCGCAGTTGCTCCCGGCTTTCGCTGAGCAACAAATGTTTATCGTGCAATTGATCCGATTCCGTGCGGGTGCTTTCTTCCATTTGTTGCCGCAGTTGCTTGATTTGCATCTCATTTTGCAGGATAGAAGCATCTGCCGCCGCCATTTGGCGTTTCTGACCAAGCCATACGGTTTCCGATTTTTCAAAATCCTGATCGGAAATTACCTTTTCGCTGTGCAACTGCTGCTGTCGTTGCCGATTCGCGGTGGTAAAACCGAATTCCTCCGAAAGGATAGCATTCTGTTTGCGCAGGTTTTCGTTTATTTTTTCCAATTGCCCGATCTGCTCCTGAAGAGCGGCTATACGTGCCGAAGCGCTGCGCCGTTGTTGAAAATACCGGTAATCTTCCCAATGCTGGCTGAAGGTAGAGTACGCGCCCTGCAATTCCCCCAGGGTGAGCCGCGCCGTAAGCGAGGCCGGGGCATCGATGGGTTGTTGCAGCCATTGGTCCAGGAGAAGTACGTCTTTCCATTCGGCGGTATTTTCAAGCACGGCGAGTAGGGTACCCGGCTGGACCGTTTGCCCCTCTTGCACACTTAAGTATTCGATCCGTCCGCTGGTGTGTGCAGGTACACGGATCGGCGGATTTTCGGTGGTGATGACTACCTTGCTCTCCAGCACATCCGGGTATTTGAAAAACCAGGCCATCGCCAGCAGCAAGGCAAAAAAGCCTGCCATAACACCGATGCCGTAGCGCATCATCCAGGAGGGTGGGCCGCCGAGCAGGTACTGGATTTGCTCGCGGTCGTTCAGTGTGATGTGATTTCAGACGGGGTTACAGGCATTTGGGCAGGCATTATCTATGGTTTATCTGATGAAGGGGCCGGTACGAAATCCGGTTTGAGTTGACACCCTTTGATCGGAATGTTGTTTTCAATTTATATGAGATAGTTTATATCTTCGACAGTGTACCCTTTAGGTAAAACCTGGTCATTGAATACTATAGCAGGAGTATAACGTAAATCTAAGGAAATCACCCACTGGCGTTGTGCATCTAGGATCATATTTATTTTAGAAAAACGGTCATCAGAGATAATGATTCGATCAAACAAATCTGTATTTCCATCACTAGTTTGATACCAACTTATTAATAAATCGAGGGTTTCTTTCATCGAATCAGTTGAAAACAAGTATGTGTGTAGTATTTTTTGGGCAATTTCCAGTTTCTTTGTACCCCTTTCCTCATTTGTATCAATGGAAAAAATTATATATACAGATAAGTCATCTTTTCTAGATGGAATCATCAATTTTTTGAGTTCTTGAAATGCAGATTTGCAAGGAGGACAAAAAGGGCTGACAACTACCAATAGTCGATTTTCGTATTTTTTTTTGTTGCCAAAAATATGAATTGCCGCAATGTCTTCCGCTGAGGTTGCACATTCTTCTTTTTTAAAACTTTTAAGAAGGTCAGGATTATATTTTATAAAACTATATTCTAACATTAATTTTTTTGCAAAAAAATCTTTTTGCAAATATAGATTAAATATCTCAGTTATTAAGAATGCCATTACAGCCAAAATTGATATATATATCCAATCATTCATGTTAAGTGTAAATAAGATGCTGTCTGTTTGTAAGACGAGAAATTCAAGTAAAAAAATAAAAAGGATAATTAAACAGAAAGGACACCATTGGCGACTTACATACTTTTGGTAATAAAAAGAGTATAAAGAAAAAAGTAGTGTAGGTACACATAGGGAATACAGAATGGGTAATGGTTTATAAACCCCTGATTGACTAAAAAATATTGCTATCACCCCAAATAAAAAGTAAAAAAAACCAAGTTCAACCCAAGTAAAAAGATTTCCAAGAAGTTGTTCCTTATGCTGTAACAAATCCTTACATTTTCCTCCTATAGCATTGCATACTTGGAAAATTGTACTATCGTTCGGCTTGTACACACCAATAAACATGATTGAACTTATTAAAAGTCCAGTCGTTTTTAATATTAGTAAGGACCCTATTGTAAAAGATGATGAAAGTAATGTTAATGCATGTAAAAAAAGAAAAGTAAACAGTAAAAACAATGCAATTCTAACTAGTCTTATCGTATCTATTACATTAGAAACCGAATCCGTAGGTTGTTTAAAAGGAATGAGCACGTTTCCAGTAAATTCATCAAAAGAATACTTAGATATCCCGTTTGATGTATATCCATTGAAGTAGTATCCTTGAATGCTTTCTACAATTATATATTTGGCAGACTCTTTTTTAACATGTGCAATGAAAGGAAGAGGCAACATAGATAAATTGCTATACTGTTCTTTTCTAATTCTTAACGCCACACTATCCACATTAAAATACTTAAAAGCCTGTTCTATACTTTTTAGGCTACCTTTGTATGGATATCTTAGTAAAAAAGATAAAACACTTTCAAGAGGGTGCCTTAATTTGAAGTGATGTAAAACCTTCCAAATAATCCAAGCATTTTCTTGCATAAAATCATTTTATTAGGGACTCTAAAGATGGATTTATTTCTAACAACTTGCCATCCTCCGAAAAAAGTAGCGCAAGAGGTATTGCATAAGCATTGTACTTCTGTTGAACAGTCTTCTTCTGTTCCGATTGCAATTTTCCTTGTACCCATGGCAATTTATCTTTTTCCAAAGCGGATTTCCACGGCTCCAAATTATCATCTAATGAAACCCCCAGTATTTCAATGTTTTTAGATCGTATTCGGTCATAATATTTTTTCAACTCTTGATTTTTTTCTCTGCAAGGTTTACACCAACTTGCCCAGAAATCTACCAATAATGTTTTGCCGGAAAACTGTTTTGTCGAAATGGTATCATTATTAACGTCTAATAAAGTAAAGTGATAAAATGAACTTCCTTTTGCCAAAGAAGACAACCCTTCTATTTTACCGAACATTTCCTCAGTAAGGAGCGGATGACTTCCAATAGGAAATCGCTGCATCATCAAATGAATGCTATCCATATATAAAGGGTTAGCAAAAATTAAGCGCTCTAACTTGTTTAAATGAAAATTTAAAAATCTTACGGCAACAAAAGTGTCCACTTCCATTAACATAACTAACCGATGGTATGCCCATTTTTCATAACTGTTTTTTGCTTCAATAAACGTGCTGTCTACTGTTCCCCGAAGTTTGATAAGTGCATTCACAGCAGAATCTTGGTATGTTTTACTTTCACTCCAGAGCATATTAAGCCGACTGTTATGTACTGTTATTTTTTCGTCAATTCCAATGTTAACATATACCGGATGCCCTGGGTCTTTAAAAAAATAAAAAACTGAAGGTTTTTTTTCTAAACCTAGTGAATATATAGGGGAATGCTGTTGAAATGAAAGGCAAACCATAGAATCCTTATCTATTATAGCACTATCTACTGGCAATTTATGCTTATATACATATAAGTAAATTTTTCTTTTCTCTGCATGGTTGGTTATTTGTACAGAAGATACTGTTCCGTTTTGGCAATACGAAAGCAGATGTAAAAAAACAAATACTATCAAAAAGAAAGTCTTCATTTGCATTGAATACTAAATTATTTATTTCGTTGTTCTAAATTTATAGAATTTTAAAGATAATCAACCTTGCTTGGGTTTCAGATTGCTGTGAGAGAAGCATGCTAAGAACTATCAAGGTGGAAAAGCGCGAATACACACATTTCTATGTATAGTCTCTACTTCGATACCATACATAGAAATATGTGTAATAACAATAAGAATTATTCAAACCTTAAAGGTTGTACAGAAAGGTATGAAAACGTGATCCCTTCTGGACACTAAATATTCTACGAAGCACCATAATACGCACGACATGACCAGCATTTTTCTGTATCTTCACATGCTAAAATCCAAGACCCATCGCCACAGGGAGTCTCTTCTGTGCAATTAGTCGCATCAAGGCCACACACTTCAAACTGATCACAGAGTTCATTACTAGAACTCCCTCCTCCTCCGCCTGTTCCTCCCGTGATTGATCTGGAATCTACATCACTCAAGGGTTCGAAAATTTCGAAAATTTCACTTTTGTTCATTTGTTAATGATTTATTGTTGTATCATTCTTTTTATTCACCCTATTCTACTAAGATTCGGGTCGGGCAGATATTTTCCCGGCTTAGTGTTTATTGAAATTATCTAAACAAATGTAAGCACTACAAATTTAAACATGATGACTGCCACAATCTGGCAGTCTCCCCAAAATATCCACTTTTTTTTCGCCTCCCCGAATAAAAACCAGTTTTTCCTGTCCTACCACAATCGAAAACTCAATTTTTACCGCTATTTCATAGTAATAACTATCCTTTTGTTTGTCGTAGGCAATCGGGAAGCCCTGGTCTTTTAATTGTTCCAGCAGCCGGTACAGTTTCCGTTCGCTCACTTGCAGGCGGCTTGCCAGTTGCAAAGGTGTGCCGGTCGCCTGCGTTCGGATCAGTTGATCGATACGTTGCAGCATAAACAAATCATCAAAAAGGTTCATAAAAAAGCGATTTTATAGGTAAGTATAGAGTGTATGTTAAATTCCGAGTTCCAATTGATTTTTCACCAATTCATAATACGTCCCCCTGCGGGCTACCAGTTCTTCGTGTGTACCGAGTTCCGACACCACGCCATGCTCCAGCACCACAATCTGGTCGGCATGGCGTACGGTGCTGAGCCGGTGCGCTACCACCACCACCGTTTTATTCCGGTAAAAGCCTTGCAGGTTTTCGACGATGGCGCGTTCATTGTTGGCATCCAGTGCATTGGTGGCCTCGTCGAAAAACAGGAAGTCCGGACCTTTGTAAACGGCCCTGGCAATCAGCATCCTTTGGCGCTGGCCCTGGCTGATGCCGTTGCCTTGCGCACCTATTTTTGTATTGTACCCCAGCGGCAGTTCTTCGATAAACGACCGGATATTGGCTACCTCTACGGCCTGCCAGAGTTTTAACTTGTCGGGGTATTCGTCGCATTCCGAAATATTGTTGGCGATGGTATCGGAGAATAAAAAACCGTCCTGTAGCACCGTCCCACAGCATTGCCGCCATACGGAAGGCGCGATGGCCCGCATCGGGAGCGCGCCGATGTGTATACTGCCCTGTGTGGGCTGATAAAATCCGAGCAATAACTTTAGCAACGTGGTTTTTCCGCTGCCGCTCATCCCGACTACGGCGGTCACCTTGCCTTGCGGAATGGTGAGGTTCAGGTTTTTGAGTACATCGTCCTGCAAGGCGTTGTATCGGAAAGACAGGTTTTGCAAGTGAATATCGCCCTGAAACCGGGCATGCGAACCTTGTGGGATAACATGTAACATGTCGCTGTGTAAGGCAGCCCCTGGAATCGCCTGGGTATCCTCATCGGGCTGATTCCGTATTTCGGCCATCCTTTCTAAGCTGATGCGCGCATCCTGCGCCGAGCGTACAAATGCGATGAACTGCTGCAAAGGGCCGTCTAACTGGCCTACCATATATTGTATAGCCAGCATCATGCCCAGCGTCATCTCGCCTGCTACCACCGAACGGGCAGCCAAAAAAGTGATGAAGATGTTTTTGGTCTGGTTGATGAATCCGGCACCGGCTTCCTGCCACTGCGCCAGGTCGAGCGAGCGCAGATTGGTATGAAACAATTTGGCCTGGATACCGGCCCATATCCAGCGTCGCTTGCGTTCCGAACCCTGTAATTTGATTTCCTGCATACCCTGAATCATTTCGATCAGGGCACTGCTGTTCTCGCCCGACTGCTGAAAGCGCAGGTAGTCCAGTTCCTTGCGGCGGCGCAGGAAAAACAGAATCCAGCCGGTGTACAGCAATGCTGCCAGCATAAAAATGCCGAAAATAGAGGGGCTATACAGCAGCAGGATAAACCCGAATACGACAAAATTGAGCACCGAAAACAGGATGCGAAGTACAGAACCTGTCAAAAACGACTCCACACGGCTTTGGTCGCCGATGCGCTGCAGCAGGTCGCCGGTCATTTTGGTATCGAAAAAGCCAATGGGGAGCCGCATGAGTTTGGACAGGAAATCGCTGATCATGGCCACGTTGATCCGCGCGCCTATGAACAGGAAGATGCGGCTTTGCAGGAACTGCACCACAATCTGACTACTGAAAAGCATCAGTTGCCCGATCAGGATCAGGTTGATAAATCCGAGATTGCGGTTATTGATGCCCGTATCGACAATGCTTTGGGTAAGAAATGGGAAAGCAAGCAGTAGCAGACTACCCAAGAGCATGCCGAGGAATAGTTGCACAATTAAGCGACGGAACGGCCGCACGTATGAGAACAATTGCAGCAGGCTGATGCGCTCTTCCGGCAGATCGTGTTCCAGCCGGTAAAATTGCGGTGTAGGCTCCAGCAGAATGAGAATGCCTTTTCCGGCGTCGCTGGCCCAGGATTTTTCAAAATTGGCACGCGGCACTTTGATTTTTCCGTCGGCGGGGTCGGCAATCCATACGTGGCGGCGACTGGTTTTGTACACTACCACAAAATGCTGCTGGTTCCAGTGCGCAATACAGGGCAGGGGAGCCGTCAGGAGGCAGGCCGTGTCGCGCCCGGTGTCGTAGGGAACTTTGACGGTCATGGCGCGAAAACCGATGGTTTCGGCGGCTTCCATAATACCTTGTGCCGACACGCCTTCCCTGCTCAGGAAACTGCGCTCGCGCAGAAAGGTTAACGGATATTTGCGGCCATGCGCCGCAGCTGCCATCATCAGGCAGGCGGGGCCACAATCCATGGCGTCGCGCTGGCGGTAAAAGGGGAATGTCCTGGTCATAAATGAATAGAGTATCTTGTTCGGGAAGCGAAATATTGACGAACAAGTGTACTTTATCCTGACCCAAAAACTGTAAAACCTGTAAGAATGAGCAAAAAGAAGAGAAAAGGGCTTTTAGAGCGTGTCATAATCTGAAACGGTGTTTGTAAACATTTGCATTGTGGGTGTATGCTAGAGCAAATATATATACGATTTTGATACGACCTGCTGTATGGCTGTTAAGGTTTTTGTCTCGATTAGTCACGGAACATATATTTCCGCATATAGCCTGCTTGCGCTGCCGGGCTATCGCCAGTGCTGGTCGCGTGCATAAAAAAGGCGAGCCAGACTTACGTCCAACCCGCCATATAAACCCCAAAAAACCAAATGAAAAGACGTAGATGTGAGTGGTGAGTTGTGAGTTGTGAGTGGCGCTTCGCCCAAGATTTCTGTGTAAGGTTTGGGCAAAGTCCCCCTCACGACTCACGATTCACGACTCACTTTACTTCGTAAACTTCAACACATCCGTATCCCCATTTCCGCCGCTCGTGTGCTCGAAGTGCATGAGGTTGTCGCTGATTTCGATAATTTTCCAGTCTTCTTCCAGTTCGGAGAGCGCGCTGGGTAAAGTTCCGCTAAAGTCGATCATGAACTTGTTGGCGCTGTCGTCGAAGCCGGTGAGCCAGGTGCCGTTCCAGGTTTGGCTACCGTTGGAAGCGCTCATGCTGCCGTTGGCGCCGAATTCAAAAGTGTAACTGCTGTAATTGCCTGTTTCAACTTTTTTGTCAAAAAAGTAGGAAACCTTCCAGACACCGGCTCCGGGCGTGGAATTGCTTCCGTTGTTGTTGTTGGAGTTATCGTCGGAAGAAGAGCAGGCTGCGAAAAAGGACAGTGACGAGAGAGCGAATATGATCGGTAATAATTTGATGCTGCGCATGATGAAAGGCTTTTTTGTGAACAATTAATGACACAAAAGAACCGCTGCGCAGGCTGCGCGCCAAAAACAAGTGACCCAAGCGGGCAATAGATGTGCTGAACGGGTATTTATGGGGAAGGAAGAAAAAAATCATTGCTGAGTCATGTTGAGTCCTTCGTGTGCGAGCACCAATTCCTCTATGGCCACCTCGCTTGTTTTAGCATTCATGCTCGTGCCGGATACTTTTTTGGGGAACGCATTTTGTAAAGTCCAGGTAAACAAGGGCTTGTCTTCCTCATCCAGCAATTGAATGACGACCGTTTCCTTTACTACTGTGTTCATTTTCACCCGTGCTAAGTAGTCAAAAACACTGGCATCACCTTTGGATATCCCTTTTTTCAGGGTGATATCGCTGTACTTTTTAGTGTTCGGCATTTTGTTGACCTGAAATAGCGGGTTGTTCCCGCTGCGGTATTCTATTTGGTCATACTCGGTATCCAGACCGGATACTTCCTGGAATGCTATGGTACCGTGATCGCCCAAAAAAACCAAAAAATGGAACTTGGGTATCGGCCAAGGCGTGGTTGATTGTTTGTTTTCGTCTGCCATGGTATTAAGGTATAAAGGATTGAAAATTAATTTAAAAAGCCCTCGCCAAATACAATCGACGAGGGCTTTAGGTGCTGTGTTGAACCCAACCAGCCTCTTACTTTTCCAATGGTTTTTTCTCCGCATCGCGCATACCCTGGCGGATTTCATCTTCCACAGAGTTCTTTGCGTTATTGAATTCGCGGATGCCTTTTCCGAGGCCACGCATCAGTTCGGGGATTTTATTGCCGCCGAACATAAGTAAAACAACCAAAAAGATGAGGGTGAGCTCCGTAGCGCCGAGATTGCCAAGGAACAAAAACATCGCTGTCATATTCGTATGTTTTAGAATGATAGAGAAATGCGGCCGAAACCGTACGTTTTCTTTTTTTTACTCCGTTTGACCGGAGCGACCGGGCAAAGTTACATGCACCTGTGGGCAATTGATAGATATTTACAGGATATTAACCTCAAGAAAATAAGAGGTGAGAAGCGTGCGCCTCAAATCAGGTCCCTCAATGTCAGCCTGCTCTTGATCCGCTTTCCATCCCTTCGGACTACGATCCGCAATTTTTTTCCTGGTTTTTTTTGCAGAATATTTTGCAAGTCGCTCAGTGTCAATACCGTGGCTGGCACCCTTCCAATGCGCAGGATCTGATCCCCTTTTTGAATCCCGGCTTCCGAAGCGGGCGAATTGGGTAGTACCGATTGTACAATAAACGTATTCAGGGTGACGCCGGAAGTAATGATATTCAAGCCGCTCCTGTCATAATCGAATCTCTTTTTATACGATTTGCCGGGTTTTAACCAGATTTTGGAACCATGGTAATCGAAAATAACAATAAACCGGCTGAGCAAAGAGTTGCCGATAAGCCCGTCTCGTTTATTCAGATATTCCAGGTTGATTCCGGCTGTGTCCAGCGTCTGGAAATAAGTCACAACATTAGACTGGTTAAAATCGCCGATTTGTAAATGATCGATCCGGCCTGTAAATCCTTCCAGATAACCGCCCAATCCCATCCCGATATTGGCAGAAATGGCATTCTGCGGAGGTTTTATCAAGGGGTGTGTATTGGAAAACAACAAAAGCGGCAGACCTGCGCCGGTGTCGATCAGTAATTTGACAACCGTAGCGGAATCGCGCAAAGGCTGCATGGGTGTATACAGATACATTTTATTCCGAAAAACCTCTACCGGAACGGGCGAATAACCCTCTATGCGCTGTTTAAATACACTGCGGTCGAACAGGGTGATGATCCGCCGGTCGTAGTTGATCCGCATGATGTATTTAGAAAAAATATTGGCGCTCATGATTCCGTGTACATTCACACCGACATATTCTTCAAACCTGAAATAGTCTTCGTCCAGCACCAGAATATCCTCCCTTGGCGCCACGACTTTATTCGGAATATCAAAACGTATTTTTCTGGCGAGGTAGGCAATCAGGTCCGTTTTCAGGTCAGACCCTTTTAAGTAAAACGGGCGGTCGTATTGTATTTTCAGTAAGTCGCTGATTTCCCGTTTACTCAGAATGGTATTTTCGGCGCCGGTATCAAAAATGAACTTCAGCGGGAAAGTACCGTTCATGGTGACCGTCAGAATAATAAAATTATTGCTTAATTCAAACGGAATGTCAACCTGTTTTTGGCCTGGCGACATAAAAAAACCAGTCTGCCCCTGAGCGGAAATCACACCCAAAAGACATAACCAGAGGAAGCAAATTGTTTTTGTCAGCATAGCACATCATTGGTTTGCGAGCGTAAATTAGCACATTTATACTCAAATACTCACTCCACTTTGACTTGGTACTGTACAGCCAGGTGCTGTAGCATATCTTTTGTCATGGCATCGAGGTCGTATTGCGGCTGCCAACCCCAGTCGGAACGCGCGGCGGAGTCGTCGATACTGGCCGGCCAGGAGTCCGCTATGGCTTGCCTGAAATCGGGTTTGTAAGTGACCTTAAACGATGGAATAATTTTCCGGATGCTTGCTGTTACATCTTCCGGCGTAAAACTCATACCCGCAAGGTTGTAACTCGTTCGTACGGACAGGAGATTGGCCGGCGCCTCCATGAGTTTCAGGGTGGCCCGGATCGCATCGGGCATGTACAACATAGGCAGGCGGGTATGCGCGCTGAGAAAACATTCATACATCTTATGCTGAACGGCATAATGATAGATATCGACAGCATAGTCTGTAGTGCCTCCGCCCGGCATACTTTGATGCCCGACGATACCGGGATACCGCAGGGAACGCACATCCAGTCCATAGCGGCGGTAGTAATAGTTGGCCCAGTTTTCGCCGGCTACCTTGCTGATGCCATACACCGTTTCGGGTATCAAAACTTCGTATTGCGGTGTGCTGTTGTGGCTGGCTTCGCGCCCGAAAACGGCGATGGAAGAAGGAAAATACACTTTTGCCAACTGTCGTTGCCGGCTGACTTCCAGCACATTAAACAGGCTGCGCATATTGATTTCCCAGGCCCGGAGCGGGTCTTTTTCACCCGTAGCGCTGAGTATTGCGGCTAAATGGTAAATCTGTGTAACCCGCCATTTTTTTACCAGTCCTTCCAATGCGGCGCCGTCGAGGGCGTCCAGGATTTCAGTAGGGCCGTTTTGTGGGCCGAGGTCGCGCAGGTCGGCAGCAATCACCTGATCGGGCGGATAAACTTCACGCAAAGCCTCTGTCAGCACTGCTCCGATCTGGCCTCCGGCCCCGATAATAAGTATGTGGTCTTGTTTCATAAATAATTTGGTCGCCCGGTTTGCGCGTCCTGTTTCAAATACGCCCCTGAAAGGAAACAATGCAAGAAGGGTTGTTTTGAAAAAGGCGGATTCCGGTGTGGTGCAGGACTTTTAATT
>JADLCC010000190.1 GCA_020847425.1 Saprospiraceae bacterium | reverse complement strand
TTTTGGTGTTTTAGTGTTTTGGACGCTTCGCCTGAGATACCCACTGTTGCCCATAGCGAAAGGTCCAAAACACTAAAACACCAAAACACCTTATTATTTTTTCACCACCCGCACCGGCGACGCTACCGAAACCCCGTCACTCAGTGTTACGATGTACATGCCTGCAGGGAGCGAAAGTAGCGACAAATTCGTGTTGTGTCGTCCTTTGATAGCGGTGATTTGTTCCTCCAAAACGACATGGCCGGTCAAATCGCTCACACGGATCGTCAAATCTGATTCTTCCGGCGTACTGTATTCGATATTCAGGCGATCCTGGGTTGGTGAAGGAAATACCCTGTCGATTCCAAGGCCGGCTCCCTCACGGGTGAGCACCACGATATTAGACAGAACGGATAAACCATCGAAATCGATGGAGCGAAGCCGGTAGTATGATTTGGGCAAAGGCCGTGTATCATCAAATGAATACTGTGTTGGAAAAGAAGCATCCACTTGTCCGGGTTGCCGCCCCATTTCTACCCACTTGATACCGTCGGCCGACCGCTCGATCAGGTGCCAGGCGACGTTTTTCTCCGCTTCAGTGGTCCACTCCAGCCGGTTGATCCCGTCTACCATTTTTCCGGTGAATGATTTCAAAGCGATGGGCAATACCGTTTGTTCGAGGTGCACACCGACTTCTCCGTCTGTAAACATCTCAAATTCCAGGTAAAACATTTTTGAGGCGGGCATTTCAACCGCTTTAATTAAAGTTATCAAAGTGGGAATACCTGTGCCTGGACCTGGAAATTCATATGAATTGTTGAGTTGAAAACAATCTTCATTTGGGCCTGAATAATGCGTAACGATCAGGTTATCAATAGAAACAATCATTGGATCAAGGCCGCTTTTTGCAACAAGCGAATCAAATTCAGACTGGTAAAAAAACAAACGAACCTTGTAAGGGTCGGAAGGCAATTCAGAAGATCTGATATTGTAATAAGCCGGCATGTAAGGCACATCGTTTGCAGAAAACGGAATAGTATCTGCCACAGAGACCTGACAGGAAACAGTATCGAGGTTCTGGTTTCCAGGTTTTACAGCAATCAGCAAGTCGCCCAGATCGAGTTCGTCGGGGCGGGAGTACACATTATACCAGTGGTCGCCATCGGGCAATGTGCCGTCTACATTTTCAACAAAATATCCGGGCGTGCATTCCGCATCATTCAATCGGATCACGCCTTCTGTAATTTCAATACAGAAATTTCCGTCGACGATACTGCCATACCCATCCACCTGGATGTAATAGGTGTTGCCTGGGGTAAGCCCGGAATAAGAAAAGACAGAATTGTACCCCAGCCCGAAATTACCATTGTCGTCATCGCTGACAATCAATTTGAATAATTTGTACTGAGATGAATCAGATGTTTCATACAGGGCCAGTTGCGTATCGAAATTGCCACCTTGCGGAATGCTTTCCGTCGAAAGGATGACCGAACCGGAAGGTGGCGCTGTAAATTTAAACCAAACTGTTTCATCGGCGGTAGTCAACCATCGCCCGGATATTTCGTCAACGTTATTTACTTCCACATCCGGATTGGGCTCCTGTCCCAATGAGTCTACATTATTGAAAGTAGCCGCTGTATTGGAATAGATGTTGCCTGTACACGGACTGTTTACAGCGAGTGCAATTGCCCCGGGCGCTTCATCATTCGGCGCGTCGCACCCTCTGATGCGGAAAGAATGGGTTACTGCGTTCGTCGTTTCCGCATCGAACAGGATCAGGTATTCTTTTCCCGCCGTCAGCGGACCGAATGATGTCTGTGTATTATTAAACGCTACATTAAAACTGCCGATACAATTCCAGTCAAACGGGCCGCAGCCTTCTGTGGATTCTTTATAGGCATAGGTCACATATGCATTTTGAGCGCTGCTTCCTGTCACCGTCTGAAACGTATACATCCGGGTATGCGGAGCAACAAAACGGAATAATTTTTCCTGCCCGGGCGTAGCGTAAGAACAGGCATTGGTTTGCCAGATCCCCTGTCCGATGGAAGAACTTGTTCTGATTTCACCGCAATGAATCACCGGTTTATTCGCACAGTTGATGGGTGTATAAAAAGCAACGGTTCTACTGGCGCTTTCACCAAATGGACACAAAGTGCGGACACGAAAGGTATAATTCGTTGCTTCTGTGAGTCCGGTGACACCCAGGGAAGCCGTTGTAGTGGTCCCGGTCTGTACCAGCATATTTTGAATATCATATATTTCCCATTCATATCCTAACACTCCGAATACCGGCGGCCAGGAAAAATTTGCTCCCGTAGCCTGCAAATTGAATACATTAATTTCATCTACCGGAAAACATACCTGCGGTTCAATGCAGGAGACCAATGCACTCCAACCCTCCTCTATCTTTTCCAGATCAGAAGTAAACTGCACGGTCAGGCAGCCGTCAGCGTTGGTAGCCGTCAGGGTAAATGGGGCAGTAGTAATTTGATCATAGTTTCCGATCATGACATCCGTAATGGAGGTGCCATTAAATACCTGCATCGTGTCTCCATCCGCCAATACGAATTGTGTAAATGCAAGGGATACAACTTTCGGAGGGATGGAAAGATCGGGGCAGATGGTGGTGATCGTTTTTTCTCCGTTTTGATAAGTGGATAGCAGTCCACCGGAGTCCAGGAACAAGTCGCCGCAACCGGGAGCGGTAGTAAATGTCACTGGTCCGACCCAGTCGCTGAATATCAGTCCGTCGCAACTGCTGCGCACATACACCTCAAAAGGCGTCTGTGCGCCGAGCCCTACGACCAAATCCGTCGTATCCATAACAGAGCCGCTGAGTAGTCCGTCTTCGCCGGGTGTAAATCCGGGCGTTCCAATTTCCCATTCATAAGTCAGCCCTGTAGCGCCTTCCGGAGCAGTCCAGGTCAGTCGGGCGGAAATGGAAGTAATGTCAATGATCACTGCGGCGCCGGGTGGCAAACAGTCGTCAAAGGGTTTGGTGTTCAGGGTTTTGTTTTTTGCTTCAAGAGGGAGAATAAATAGCACCGCAATCAGGAAGGTGCAAATCAGTTGTACGGATAGTTTCATGATATGAAAGATTAAGTGTGAAAGGTGTAATGGAGATTATACACTGTTCGGCCCTAAACGAAGGGCGGGCAAATATCGCATGATTTCGCCGGGTAAAAATCGCAATTTGTGCGACATTTTTTTAACAAAATTATTGAGATTGCCCGTCGTAGGAGTAATGACAACGCGGATGACACGGATGACGCGGATTTTGCGCGGATTTTGCCAACTAAACGTACACGGTTTTTTTACCACAAAGGTGCTGTGTGAAAAACCTTGTGCGGGCAATGGCTTTGATTTTCATGCCGCAGGTCGAAAAAAACCATGCGCATAAGCGCACAAAAAAAGCGCCTGGCTACCAATCAGGCAGCCAGGCGCTTCAATATCCTAAAAACACAAAACCTTCTAAGTATCGAGTTGAAATCAGTTTGCGTTATTTTTTATACAAATGCTTGAGTATCAAGCCAGATAACTAATAACTGATAACCGATAACAACTTATTCCTTCACAATCCGCATCGGCTCAGCCGTCGAAGTGGCATTTGAAATGCTGATCAAATACACACCTGCTTGCAGGCCTGCCAATTGAACCGGCACTTCATTGATACCGTTTTCAGCGGCAAATGCCTGTTCCAATACGAGGCGGCCGGTGAAATCGGTCACCCGAATCGCAATGTTTTCTTCCGTGAGCGACGCGAATTGTACGGTCACCTGGTCCTTCGTCGGCGATGGAAACGCTGCTGTAATACCAAAATGCTCTCCTTTGCGGGTCAGCGAAATGGTGCTGGACAGGTTTTCCGCGCCGTCAAAATCCACTGAACGCAGGCGGTAGTATGCTTTTGCCAGTGGTGCACGGTCATCCAGTTCGTATTTCACTGGCGCCTGCGATTCCATCTGCCCCGCTTTTTTACCTACTTCCATCCATTTGATGCCGTCCACGGAGCGCTCGACAATATGCCATTGAACGTTTTTCTCGGTGAGGGTTTCCCAGAGGAGCATGTTGGAAGAGGGTTCGGTTTTGCCGGTGAAGGAGG
>JADLCC010000189.1 GCA_020847425.1 Saprospiraceae bacterium | reverse complement strand
CTGAAATCCTCGCCCTGCAACCGGAGGTCGTTGTTGAGCATAAAACCGTGTGTGGACAGGAAAACGATGATCAGGTCGTTGGGGCCGATATCACCGGTCCGCATTTTGGTATCGAGCAATTCGATCGCCTCCCGGATGCCCTGTGTGCTAGCCTTCGGGCCTGTGATCTCTTCCAGAAAAACCTTGTTGTACATGGCATTGCCCACGTCCTGGTTTTTAAACAGTCCGGCAAAGTCTTTCGCATCCTGCACGGTGTATTGCAGGTTGGTCTGGGTGCCGATGGACAACACATAGAGGTTGGGTTTTTTGTTTGCGGTGTACCTGATTTTGAGGATGTCCGATTCGGTATTTTCCACGATAATGGAAAGCGATTGCTCCAGTTCGTTGGAATTCAGCAGTTTCAGTTTGTCCTTGAAACTATACCGGCCCGACGAAGGACGCAGCACAGCGTTTTCGGAAGGCTGCATAATATTGCCGTTGTAGCGCAGCCTGATCTGGGCGACATCGAGGGCCGAACCGCCCGTTTCGATGGTGGCCGATATTTCCATTTCCGGATCGGACTGCAGGAAAGGCCGGCCGCCGAGGTCGGTGGCATCGGGTTTGGTCCAGACTATGCTGATTTTTGGCGGCAAAAGGACGCATTGCACGAGGATGGTGCGGGTTCTTTCCATCACGCCGCCGTTGTTCACTTCCACCCGGATGGCATGTCGTTCCGCTTCACCTTCCGGGAATTCGATTGTTTTCCGGAAGATGTATTCCTGTTTGTTCATCACTTCCAGGGGCGCTTCTCCGGATTTGGCGGCGAGCAGTTTTTCGTCCACAAAAACCTTGAAATCGCCGTCTTTCAGGGTAGCAGCGGTCGATGCCCGCACTTCGATGTTCAGTTTTTTGTACACATGGACTATTTCACCGGGAACAAACGCCGGCGATACCCATTCCAGTTTGAGCGCAGGCCGCGTGGATTTGCTTCCTGTGCTCAGGATTACGCCGCCGGAGCCGCCGGGCTCGACTGTGACGCCCGAATTTTGTTTGGGGGCGCAGGCCGGCAGGACCGCCAGGGTCAGTAGGACCAGTATTGTACTAACATTCGATTTTTGTAGCATCGCTAAGGTGTACTTAAGTGCCGAGTTAAAATCAGTTTGAGTTATTTTTTATACAAATGCTTGAGTATCAAGCCGGATAACTAATAACTGATAACCGATAACTACTTAGTGGGTGTTAATGCACTGGATAGCCGTTTCGTAAACGCATCGGGGCATAAATTTCCGTCCTTATTGATAGTTACCGTCTTTATCCGTTTTCACAATAATGATGTCACCGTTGGCCTGGTTTTGTGCAGCGCAGACGACGAAGCCGCCGTCGGAACAGGCTGCCATACTCACCCAGCCGTTGTTGATCGCGAAAAAGTTTTTTTCCCAAATTTTACTGCCGTCGATCGACTTTCTTTTGGAGAGGTAAATTTCGGTAGTGCCGGAAAAACTGGCGGTGTAGCCGGCTACGCCCAGTTCATTGTCGCTGCTCCGGGCCACATCAAACAACTCGTCGGCACTGGCGCCACCCCAGGTTTCATCCCACAAGTTTCCGCCGATGGAGTTGAAAGCAGACAGGTTAAAATCGTGGTCGCTGGTATTGTTTCCCAGGTCGCTGCTGCACATGACCAGGCTTTTGTCTGTGAGTTCCGCCACGCCATAACCGGGCGTGTAGTTGTTGCCGGCCGAACTGGGGTAGGTGTTTTCCCAGACATAGGAGCCGTCTTCATTTAATTTGAGGATATAGGAAACGGTGGTGGTGCTGTATTTGTCTCCGGCCATCACGATTTTCCCGTCGGAGGTTTTGATCATTTTTTTGATCCCGAAATCGCCCGTACGCACCGTTTTGTCCGACACTTTGGAGCCGTTGGAATTGACGCGTAGCAGGCGGATCAAATCCACCCCGCCGGAGACGGTATAGCCGATGAGAAAATCGCCGGTACCAACCGGCACAATCCCGAAAGCGGTTTCCGTCGAGTCGGTTGCGCCATAGGTTTTTTCCCAAACTTTACCACCGGTTGAATTTACCTTGACGATGAGAAGATCCTGGTTTTGATTTACATCCCAGGTCCTGCCGCACAACACAAAACCGCCATCGGACGAAGCGGTTACTGCGGTGGCATAGTCGTCGAATGCGCCGCCGAAATTGTTTTCCCACTGCTGTGCGCCGTTTTTGTCCACTTTGACGATATAGGCCTGGTTGCCGTTGCCGAAACTCTGGGTATATCCCGCCACAACAAAACCGCCGTCGGAAGCAGTGATGATGTCGTTGGGAAAGTCATTGCTGCTGCCGCCAACGGTGGTACTGAACTTGGTACCAGTTCCTGATGGGCCGCCGGGTTCTATCCTTTCGAGGTCGCAGGCTGCCCAGAAGAAGAGTGATAGCAGACAGAAAACCGGCAAAAAAAGTTTGTTGTTCATCATGATTACTTTCTAAAATGTTTGCGGTAGTTGAGAAAATCGTTGCGGTCAGTTGAGTTTCAATTCTTTATTGAGTTTTACCATTAATATTTCATCTCCTGTTCCAAATGATCCGGCAAAAACAAATCCGCCGTCGGAAACAGGCGCGGAGGCGCGAAAACTCGAAGGTTCTTCCGAGTGGGTATACGAAAACAGGATGGTATAGGAAGAGGGTGCGATGTTTTCATGGTAATAAAGATGAGTTTTAAAGAACCCCGGGGCAAAAAAGATCCAAACAAAGATAAGGTACAAACAACTGTGTTCAAAAGCGATATTTCAGCCCCAGTCCCAAGGCGCCGAAACTGATTTTCGGTTCCGGCAAATTGAAATAGGAGGCGTCCAGGCCGATGATCCAGCGTTGGGAGAATACTCTTTCCACACCTACGCGTAAACTGTAGCCGCTCGTTGCGTCGTCATTTTTGGGTTTGTAAATACCGCCGCCGCCCGCGAGGGTAAGATGCAACTGATTCGCTGTATTAAAATGGCCTTTCAGGTAGAGCGTTCCTCCTGTGATGCTGTAATCTTTCTGGAAATTGTAATAACCGCCAACAGCCTCCAGAGAAAGCCCCGGCCATAAGTGGTAGCCAAAATCGACCTCGGCAAAAAAGTTGCCGTCATATAGCGAATCCAGATCACCGAAGGGCTGGGTGACGCCTCCATGCAGCGAAACCTGTGCTTTGTACCGGGAAGCAGGTTTGGCGATGTTGTTGGCGGTACCGGAGTATATCTTTTCATCCAGCAGGTACAGTTTCATCGGGGCATCCAGGTTGCCGGTCAGGGTAAGGCGGTAACTCCCGTCGCAGTTGTCGCTGACATTGGTCAGTTTTACACCATTGCCCTCCACGCCGAAAGCGTTTTCGTAACTCGGTCCCACCCGGCGTGTGGTGTTTCCTGACTTGTAAGCGGGCGTCACATTTGCGATCAGGAATTTGTTTCCGTCTTTGTTCGTGGTGGTGGGAATCAGGTTGAATACGATCGGCGCAGGAAGAACATTCAGGGTTTGCTCTTTCATCCGTTCCACTTCTCCGATTGCCGGAGAGTTGTACTTGATCCGGTAAATGACCTTGTACACCCCGGTAACATCCACATCGTCATAGATGCCAGCGTACTCGCCATTGCCTTTGTCCGTCAAAGTGATGGTGGTTTGTTGTATTTCTTTCAGGCGTTCCAGCACTGCGGGATTGTTGGCTTGCAGATAACCGTATTTTTGTCCGCCGCAGGTGCCGACTTCCGTCGATTTGGTTGGCATGGATGGCGCTTGTGTTCGGGCAAGCAAATCGCCAATGTCGTCGCCGGGTTTCAGGATAATGGCTTTCACCTCGGCATTGGACACTGCTGTACCGTTTTCAAACAGCTTAACGCTGGGGTGCAATTTTTCGCCTACCCGAAGCGCGTTGCGCTGGTTCAGGTACCCGTCGAAGTCGACCGCGTGGTCGTCGGCTGTGGCAAACAAGGACACATTTGCACCCGAACGAGCGCGGTCTACGACGGAAATCGACCATTTACCGTCGCTGCTCAGATCAGGCAGGGCGTACATGTTGAAAGCGAAGGTGGCAATGTAATCGCCGCGGTGGCCGGTCGCAAACTGGGTGACGGGCACCCCGTCTTTTTCGATGATGATGGAACAACGTTTCGCCACAGGCGCATCAAAATAAGCCTCCAGGATGACCCGGTTGGCGTTTTTATTGCAGGTAAAATCAGCGCGCGCAGCGGTTTCTCCCAGTTTCCGGCGTTCAACCCGAATAAGTTGCGGGCTCGTCTGGTTAAAAATCTGGTTAAAAACGTGTGTAGCCAGGTCGCTGCTGAACTGCATTTCATCGCCCGGCAATACATTGAAATAGTGGTCGCCCAGGGCGCCGTCGGCAATGTTATCGAGCAAAGTAGCGGCAGAAGGCACATTGATAACCCCGGCCGTAAAAACATCGATCGCCGAAATGGCCGGATTGTCGAGGCTGAACCAGGCTGCACCACCAGCGTTCAGTTCGATGGTTTTACCCAATCCTGCACCTGCTTCCCGAACCCAGTTCCCGACATTTTGTTCGCCGTCGGTAAACAACACAACGATCTGTCGCCGCCCGGTGGTGGAAGCGCCGCCATACCGCCCGGGTAGCGCCGGCGCTACCCCCGCAGGTGTTCCGAAGGCTTTGGCCAAACCCGCACCGATGCTGGTGCCGTCACGCGCCAGGCGCGGGTTGGCAGCGGCCTGAATGGGAGCGATCTCCATTTCGCGTTCAATGACGGTTTTGCCGCCTATAATCGGGTCTCTGAAATTGGAAACATTGGCAAAAGGCCCGGCATCGCTCACCAGCGCGCCGTTGGCGGTATTTCCTGAAAAATACACGACACTCAGCCGGTCGCCTGTAACGGTGTGGTGTATATCCAGTTTTTCCACAAAATTGCCGATCGATTCTTTCAAGATGTCCCAGCGCCGGCGGTCGGGGAGCGCACCGGTGTTTCCCGTAGCACAGCCATCCCAGGTAGCGCCGTCGGCTACTTCATCCAGGTCGCATTCCATACTGCCCGAGCGGTCGAGCACGAAAACGATGTCCGTCGGGTCGCGCACGATAAAGCGGTACAACCTGACCCGAAATGCAGCGCCACCGTATGACAACCTGACGCCCAGGAAATATTCACCTGCAACGATGCTGCCGGAACTGGAGATACGAATTCTGTTGGTGGGTGCGGTCAAAAAAGTAGCCGTGAGGTTGCCGCCCAATGGTACTGAAGCCGGCGCAGGCGCAAACATGGGCAATGACGAACAATCCGGGTTGAAACTGGTGGTGACAAACTGCCAGGTAGCCGGCCCTCCAGCCGGGCTGGTCACATCAATGTCGAAGGCACCCGCGCTGACCGTGGTGCCCTCTTCAAAATGTTTTACAAACTGCCCCTGGCATTGAACGCCTCCCGTCCAGATCATATCCTCCTCCTGCGCCTGGCAAAAGAAGCCGATAAACATGAAAATGGAGCAGAGTGCAATTCGGTTTTGTGCAGATTTTAAATGCTTATTCATATGGGAATATATTGGTTTGTGTAAGTTTTTCCTGACTTCGGACTGACGACTTCGCACTAATTCACATTGCCATCCTTGTCGGTTTTTACCATATACAGGATGCCGCTTTTTTCCCCGACCATGATATAACCGCCGTCGGTGGTCTGCCGGCCCGACCAAAAGGCCTGGTCGCCGTTGAGTACGAATGATTTATTGAGCCTGACGGTACCGTTCGCATCCGTTTTGACAAACCAGGCATCCATGTTTTTTTGCCCGGCAATAACAAAACCGCCATCGGAAGCCAGGCTGAGTTCGTATCCCCGCTCCAGTTGGGCATCGCCGATACCCAGCGGAAAGGGTGAAACAGCGTTGCCATTTTCATCGACTTTGATCAGGTAGGCATCTCCGCCGCCCTGGCTGAATGTTGTTCCACAAAGCACCAGCTGGTTGGAGGCGGTTTTAACGATGGAATAGGCGTTTTCGTCCGAACTGCCGCCGAAGGTTTTGGGGAAACCGGCCAGTTTTACACCGTTCAGGTCGGTTTTCAGGTACAACGCATTCAAAGTGCCACCGGAAGAGGACACCTGCCCCGCTACGGCATAGCCATCGGTGAGTTGCACGACATCAAACCCAACTTCTTCGTCGGCGCCCGGCACCCTTAATTCAAAAAAATTGACCGCCAGATCGGGGCTTTTTTTAGCAAGGTAAACTTCGCTGCTGCCGGTAGAAGGGTTGATGGAATAGCCGGTGATCAGAATGTTGCCGTCGGTCAGTTCTTCCACACCCAGTCCGACGTCGTTGCTGTTGTTGAATCCCAGCCGAACCGGCCCTGTGAGTGGGTCGCCGTTTGCTTTGGTTCTCAGGTAAAAAACGTCCGAGTTGCCGGCTGCGGCATTGTAAGTCGAGCCGACTATGACAAAAGTGCCGTCAGACAGTTGGATCACGTCTTCCGCAATATCGGCGTCAGAATCCGAATAAGCGCGTTCAAAACCGCTGGTGGTCAGTCCGTTGGCATCGGTACGCACCAGAAATACGTCGCTTTTAAAACTCGCATCGTACCTGGTGCCGGCGATCATGTAACCGCCGTCGGAGAGTTGGCGCACCCGGCGGCCTGCGCCCCAGTCGTCAAATGTTTTTTCAAATTTCGTGACAGGCCCGCCTCCGACAATGTTACCTGGCTCGATTCTTTCCAGGTCACAACCAGTCAAAAGGGTACAGCATGCTATAAATAAGCGAAAGGATTGCATCGGGTATTTCATTGGGACGTTTTTTTGTTAGTGGGATAATTCACCTGCAACTGATGTTGTGCTACTGCATATAATTGATGTTCCAAATGATAAAATCGTGAACTCCGTTTTTAATTTGAAATCAAAACATATCCATCTTTCGGCATACCTCTAATAAAACCCTTTCCTGTACGGCCGTCTTTGTATTTTTTGGTGATAAAATACCGCAACGGCTTTTCTTTATCGTAAATCACACAAATGTTTTTGAACCAAACGCCTTCTGCCTGGCTCAGGCTCAGGGTCTGCGTTCGCTCGCGGCCTTCGTATTGGAATAAAAAGTGGACGGAGGCCTCCAAAACCGCGTTTTCTTCCATGTATTCGGGGGTTATTTCAATGTCGAGGCAAAATTTGTCGACGGGGTTTTCTTTTTGGGGCGTGGTAGCGTCCACCAGGTTAGCGCCCGACTCGATCTGCATCCAGGCGCCCTGGTACCGGTCTCCGTCGTAGGGCACCTCCACCACCCGGTACCGGAGGGGTCGGTCCATGCGCAAGGCATAGGGGAACGACACAAATTTATTGGTGACATCGGGCAGTTTCTGGGAAAATTTGGTTTTCACCAGCACCGGTTGTCCAGTGACCGAGGTACCTTCTATTTCCACACTTTTGAACGCGAGGTCGGGGCGTACATCCAGCGAAAAATCGAAACATTTTACTTCCAGTGCAGCATAGGCAGGGGGAATGGAGTTTTCGTTGATGTCTATTTTTTTGAACACATCGGGGTATTTCTCGGCATCCACAACAATGTTCAGCACGTCGCCGCTGACGATTTCGGAGGACAGAACCGTGTCCTGGGTAATCTCCCCAATGCCGCCTTTTAAGTTTTCCACCAATGCAGAATCGCCGGTGATTTTGATGTCCTGCGCGTCGTACTGCAATACATTGGCATAAAAAGCATAATTGAGGCTTATGGCTACGCGGCCGTTCACCTGCTGGTCCCAGAGGATTTGTGCTTCGTGGTTTTCGAGCGGCACGGTGAACGTGCGCTCCGTCCAGTAAACACCTGGCGCGGTATCGCCCTGGTCCTGCGAGCCCGTTTGCTTGCGGATGCGACCGCTGTCATCCGCTCCGGGGCGGCCCACGCCGGAAACGATTACGGATTCGAGGTGCCGGATGGGCAGCGGCGATAACTGGGCGGAAGCGGGTAATTTCAGTTCTTTCCGTAGCGATTCGAGTTCCGCTGTGCTGACGGGTTTCATGCTCACACTGAACTGGAGCAGGTTGGTGAATCGTTTTTCACCCTTTGTGCCGGCCAGCCCCGTGCCGGTATACCGCATGGCAATCAGTTGAAAAACCGGCTTGCCGTCCCGGTCCGTGCTCAGGAAGAGTTTACCCGGGCCGTAGTAGTATTTGTTCCTGACTTTGTCGTCTTTAAACACGACGCGTTCGCCGACCTGTTGTTTGGTCGACCACAGGGGTTGGGCAGCCAGGGTGTTGTATCCCGCCAGAAGGAGCAGCAGGACGATGAATCGGTATTTATTGGAAAATTTCCGTTTGGATATCAATTGTTCAATTCGTTTTTTATTGGTTATCGGTTATTCGCCTTTTGATGGGTTCGGCTACGCCCCTTGTAGAGTGATGGAACACAGATGACACAGATTTGGCGGATTAAACGGATTTTTTGTGGCCTGACGGCCACTTGTTTTTGATTTTAACGGATTTTACCCCGCCTTCGGCAGGCCGTTGAGTCAATCGACCTCTTGTTAAACTTGGCAAATTTCTGCTTACATTTTATGGCTTCCGTTTAATCTCCGATCCGTATTAGCCCACAAAAAATCCGTTTAATCCGCCAAATCTGTGTCATCTGTGTTCCATCACTCTACGCGGGGGCGTAGCCAACCAAATCCTCGCATCTTCAAATACTCAAAAACAAAGTGTCTTTTGCCTCATTTCTTTAAGTCCGGGAAATACTCCTTAATAAAATTCCTGCCGATACCGATTTCCGTTTTGGATTTATTGGATACCCAGGCCGATTGCCGGATGTCGCCGTCGGGCATCACGAGGCTCACAGAATATTCAAACTGCGGGGTCTGTCCCTGCGGCACGAACAACTGGAAACTTTCGAGGGTGGTACCATCCTGTGTGACAGTGAACGGCGGGTTTCTTTCCACTTTTTGCAGGCCGTTGGGGTCGAGTTGGGCGGACCGCACTTTCAGGCGCATTTTGGCTGCGCCGGAGTATTCCAGCACATCGAGTACGTCGAAGGTGACGAACGACATTTCACTGCGGGCAGTGGCATTCAGCAGGCTGTTGCGCACCTCCGTATTGCAGTCCTGGCATGGTTTCACCTTGAATTCGACCCACATTTTTTTCACTTTACTGTCGTTGTCGAGCCAGGAAGGCACGCTGCCGGCGTCGAATTTGGCCTTGCTGCCTTCGGTCAGGTCTTTGCTGCCCATATCCCAGGTATACACCATCGGCGTTACGTTGGCGCCCGAGGGTTCCATCCGCAGTACATGGAGGTTTTTCAGGATAACCGGATAAGGGGTGTTGTTGGTCCAGCCCTCGCTGCGCCAGTTGGCCTGGGATAGTTCGGCCGTGCCGAACGTTTTGTTGTAATCGAGTTTGATGGTAACCGGAATCACCTGGCCCGGCACATCGCCGGCGGGGGTGATGGTCAGGTCGCCGCGCAGCCCGATATCGGTAAAAAGTAAGGTCAGCAGGTCGTCAGGCTTATCCGTTTTTAACAACAGCACGATGGGGTCGAGGAAATTGGACGGAATGGTAATATCCACATCGCGGGAGTCCAGGATGCCTTCGAGCCGTTTGAAAGAGATTTTGGACGCTTCATTGAGGGGAATGGATTGCAGCGTGGTGAATATTTTGCCGGGTTTGTTCCGGATGGCATTTTTCACCAGTTGTTCCGCCAGTTGAATATCCGATTTGGAAATATTGGGTTGCAATTTCAGGGTGATCACCACCTTGCCTTTGCCGTTGGCATCGGCGCTGAGGTAATTCAGTCCAAAATCGTAACCCGTGACGGAGGACCAGGAGAGTTGGTATTCTTTTGGGAAAAAATAGTAATACCCCGATTTTGGGTTTTCGTCTTCAAAAACCTGTCCGTCGATGTTCACGATATCGAAATAATCGTTTTTGAAATCGTAATCGCCTTCAATCTGTTCCAGCAGCGATACCGGTTTGTTCGCAGGCCCCCTGCGCTCGCGGTCGGTGGTGTCTTGTTGGGGCGGCGTGGGCGATGTGTTGGGCGCCGGATTGGGGTTTGTGGTGGTTGGCTGCCTGTAGATAGGAGCAGTGTTTTTAACCCTTGTTTTGGCGGGCAGCACAACCTGCGCCGGGGCCTGCCAGGCGATACAAGCCAGGCTTGCAAGCAATATGATAGTTCTGGCCATAGGTAGTTATTGGTTATTAGTTGTTGGTTATTGGTTATTAGTTATTGGTTATTCGTGTTGATAATCAAGCATTTGCAAATATTTAACCTAAAATATTTTGCCTGATGTAGGGGTTGTGTCAAAAGGATTGGCGGTAGCAATAGTGCACAAATCTTTATTTTGTTTTCGCTACCAGAAACCTATCAGGTTTTAAAAACCTGATAGGTTTACCACTCGATAAAAATAAAATCTGGATCCTTTTTTGCTCCATTCCTTTTGACACACCCCCGAAAAACATTTAAGGTTTGATGGTGCCGGCAGATTTGTACGGAATGAGCGTCACGGTTACCTCCTGTCCTCCGGCGCCCTTCACCGGCCATTTCTTTTTGTACTGAAAAGTATATTTTTTGGCGCCGATACCGAATGCTTCCAGGCCAGGCGTCGCGCCAAGTCCTTTTTTATCGGTAATGGAAATTTCAACAAAGGCGCTCTCCAGAAATGCCTGCGGATATACTTTTCCCTGCAACTGCTTGAAGGTGAAAAAGAAATCGGCCAAACCGGAACGGCTGTCGAGGTCGGCCTGCACGGGTTCCAGTTCTTTTAAAGGTTTTTTCAACTGGTTGAGGATACTGGCTTTGATGAGGTAGTCCTTGTCTTTGAAACCTGTAAATTCCACCTGTATACTGGCCGTTTTTCCCGTCTCCGATTGCACGGTGGCTTTGCTGACTTTATTGGAATTGTCGCCCAGAATGCTGGTGACATCATCCACGATTTTGAGTTCTTTGGGTTGCGCCTGCAAGGCCAGGGAAAACAGGCAAAGTGCCAGGGGGAAAATGAATTTTGATGTTATGTCACTCATAGTAAGTAATTATCCGTTATTAATGCGACTCGTGGGTTTAAACAAATCAAAATCGCTAAGAATTAGTTGAATTTACCCTAACCTGGGTGTCATCCTGAGCGTAGCGAAGGATCTGCCCAAGAAAAAGTGAAGGTTGCGCTTTTCACGCTTGGCCAGATCCTTCGCTACGCTCAGGATGACACCCGGGTTGGCACAGGTTTAATCATATTTTGGCGATTTTGACTTGTTTTAACCCTTGATTCGCATTATTAGTTATTGGTTATCAGTATTGATAATCAAGCATTTGCAAAAATTTAATCTAAGCCATTACTCACTTGCCCCAAACCACTCGCCCACCTGCCGGATGCCCAAGGTGATAAAGTCTTCCGACGCCTTCACCCAGGGGCCTTCGATGGCCGTTCCGTCGCCGAGAATCAGGAAAGCCTGGTATTCCATGTCGATGGCGCTGCCTTCCGGCACGAATAGTTCGGCGACTTTCAGGGTCTTGTCATCTTCCCGTATATCTGCAAGCGGAAATACGATTTCAGATTTTCCGTTCGGGTCGCCTTGTTTCGATTTTACCCTGAATTTCAGGTAAGAGGCATTTAGCGAATCACGGGCGTATGCGATGGGCGTAAGTACTTCCAGGTTGATCGCTTTTACCCGCCGGGTAGAGGTTCCGCCCAGTATTTTATCCTGCACCGTTTGGTTGCAGGCCGGGCAATCCTGCAAAGCGTAATCCAGCCAGAGTTTCCCGATGGATGCCCCGTTGAGTACCCTGTTTTTTTCGGAATCATGGAACGAGGAAAAGATGCTACGGGGTTGCACCTCGTAATTGCCGAGCGGGATCGATTCGACGGTAAAAAGGCCGTTCGGGTTGTTGCGCAGCACATTGACCCGGTTCAGCACAACCGGGAAATCCATCCGGTTTTGTAAGCCGTTGAACATCGCTTCCGCATTGTCAAACTCCAGCATACCGAACGTGCCGGGGTCATTGATCTTGAATTGTACGGGAACGCTAATGATTTTGTCCGCTTCGGCATAGGGCGAAAACTCGACATTGCCGCTGATCATGACCTGGCTCATCATGGCGCCGAGCAGGTCATCGACCCGCTGATCCATTTTCCAGGACAAAACGATGGGTTTCAGGAAATCGGTGGGTGTGTTGATGGTGATGCTTTCGGACTTGACCCCAAAATTAGTCAGCACACTGCCGAAATCGACTCTCGGCGCATCTTTCAGCGGCATGGGCAACAACTTGACGGGTTTGCCTAGTTTTTTGCCCAGCAGTTTTTCAGCGAGGGCGATGTTGGACGCATCGATGCCAGGGTTGAGTTCCGCTGTAATGATGGCATCTCCCCTTTCGCCCGCTGCCGTAGCCGACAGGTAATAGATAAAAAACGAATACTGCCCATTGTCTTTTTGCCAGCGCAAATGATAGGACGCCGGTAAATAGTAAAAAGTATTGGCGTTTTTATTGGCGTCTTCGTACAGGTCTCTGAACAAATGCAGCCCTTCCAGAAAGGGACCATATTGCGGATCGGGCACAATGGTGGTAAACGGCAAAGGAGGCAAGGATATATTGGGGCCGCGTATTTCGGTACTTGGTGGAGCGCTGGGGTTGGCCGGCGCCGCGTCTTTTACAGGTGGCGTATAGGGTTTTATGACCCACTTTCCAGGGTCTACCTTGAGGGCTGTATTCTGTTTGGCTAGTTTGGTGTTCATTACCCGGACGTCGGTCGCCTTGAGGTCGGTCGTCTTGATGTCTGTCGTTCGGAGCGCGGCGGGGCTTAAAGAGAACACATTCAAAACCAGGTTTTCGGGCAAATCCTGTTTGTCCTGGTTAAACACTGACCACTTGTTCCGCACGTACCAAACGCCGGTGACGTGCGGGTTGTAAACGCTTGTATATCTTGGGGTTACAAATACTTTTTGGTCCGGTTTGCTGTTGGTAGATACCTGGTCCAGGTAACTGATATAACCACTTTTATTGGCCGCGATCACCTTGTGTTGAAAAACATCGGCGTTGATTCTTGCGCCCAGTTTTTGTGCCGACTGCTCCGGCAGGGACAGGATGTTAAATTTGGTACCCACGGGCAGGGGCGTACGGTCTTCGTTGTAGATCTTCCATTTGCCGCCGCTGTACCATACGCCGACAGGGCTGGTATTGTACTTGCCGTAGTTTGGGGTAACGATCAGGCAGGTATTGGCGGCGTAGTTTCCCTCCAGGGTAGTGATGTGTTTGTTGGTGTTTTCTGCTGTGGTGGTATGCACTTTCCCTTGCCCCGAGCCCAACACCAGTACGTTGAATTTGGCATTGGCTGGCATGGGCTGTTTGTTCTGGTTAAAAACCTTCCATTTCCCGCCGGAATACCAAACGCCGACTTCATTGTTGTTGTACACGCCGTACACCTGCGAAACGATCAGAATGGCGTCAGGTTTGTCATTGGTTGCAGCATGGTCGATGGTCGTGATGTGGCCGGCCGTATTGGCGGCTGTGGCGCTGTGTTCGAGCAAGGTCTGACCATGGGCTTGCCCCAGGGAAATGGCCCAGGCGCACAGGAACAGCGTTTTGCATAGTTGGTTAACAGGCATAAGAATCGGTTTGTGGGGTTGTGTAAAAAGGCTCAGCGGACCTTTTTACACAACCTCAAAATGATGGAATATTAAATTACTTCACCTCCGTAGCGTCTGCGGGTATTTCATCTACATACAAAAGTGTTTCAGCGGCTTTTTTGCGACCGGTAGTCAGGGTTTTGTTGCCTTTCATGCGCCAGGTAATTTCATACTCGTAAT
>JADLCC010000188.1 GCA_020847425.1 Saprospiraceae bacterium | reverse complement strand
TACCATCAGAAACCCGTTGTTCCACTGGACGCACCTGGAACTCAAACGCTATTTCGGTATCGATGCTTTGCTTGCTCCTGAAACGGCGGAGGAGATTTTTGAAACTTGCAGCGCCTTGTTGCGCACGGCGGAATATTCTGTGCGCAGCCTGCTACTGAAAATGCAGGTAAAAGCGCTGTGTACGACTGACGATCCGGTGGATACGCTGGAATTTCACAGGAAAATTGCAGCAGACGGCTTTGAAACAAAAGTGCTGCCCGCATTCCGGCCCGATAAAGCCATGGCGGTGGAAGACCAGGCCATATTTAACCAGTATGTCGGGCGGCTGGAACAATCTGCTGATGTGGCTATCTCCGGCTTCAATGATTTCCTGGATGCGCTGAAAAAACGCCACGACTTTTTTGCTGAAATGGGCGCCTGCGTTTCGGATCACGGCCTGGAAGAACTGTATGCGGAAGATTATTCAGAAACGCAGATCAAAAACATCTTTGCTAAAATTCGTTCAGGAAAGACCCTGGATGCGATGGAAATCCGCCAGTTCAAATCGGCTATGCTGGTTCATTTCGGTATCTGGGACTGGGAAAAAAACTGGACGCAACAGTTTCACCTCGGCGCCCTGCGCAACAACAACTCCCGCATGATGGGCCGGCTGGGTCCCGATACGGGCTGGGATTCGATGGGCGATTTCTCCCACGGCCGCGCATTGTCCAGGTTTCTCGATCGCCTCGATTCCGGCAACCAACTGGCCAAAACCATCCTGTACAACGTCAATCCTGCGGATAATGAATTGTTTGCGACCATGATCGGCAATTTTAACGACGGCTCGCTGGCGGGGAAAATTCAGTGGGGCTCAGGCTGGTGGTTTATGGATCAAAAAGACGGCATGGAGCGCCAGATCAATACGTTGTCCAATATGGGCCTGCTCAGCCGTTTTGTCGGTATGCTCACCGATTCGCGCAGTTTTCTTTCTTTCCCGCGCCACGAATATTTCCGCCGCATTTTGTGCAATTTGATCGGCCGGGATATCGAAAACGGGGAATTGCCCCGCGATTATCCCTGGATGGGCAAAATTGTTCAGGACATTTGTTACCACAACGCCAAAACGTATTTTGAGTTATGAGGAATAATAGGGATGAGGAATGAGGGATGAGGAATGACCGAGTGTGATGTCCAAGTTGTTCCGGTTTTTATTGCACGAGTGGAAACATTTTCAGGAATGAACAAAAAATCTATTTTTCCTCATTCCTCATTCCTCATTCCTCATTCCTCATTCCTCATTCCTCATTCCTCATCTCAAACCCTCGACACCGGGATTTTCATCACCGACGGAATCAGTGGTTTAGCATCCTTGTCTTTGTTTTTTTCCTTTTTATCGTACTTTTCAATGATCTGGTTGATGTCGTTGAAGCGCAGCCGGCCTTTGACGCTGACGAAAACAAATTCGTCTTCGGAATGGACCATGACAACGATCTTGCGCAAGGATTTACGCCGTTCTTTACCCATAACGCGGACGTTGGTTTTGCCGTCGCGTACCACCACCAGGTCTTCCAGACCACGGAGTTTGGCTTTGCGGGTAAAACGTTTCATATCGCGGTCGGAGACTGGGTTTTCGTTGTTTTCAAACATCATGAACCGCACTTTATCCACTTTGCGGAGCAGTTTGCGTTCCTGTCTTTCCGGCAGGAACCAGGAGCCGGCCTCCACAACCCAACTCGGCACGGTGATCGCCATTCCATCGTAATCCTTGTATTTCCAGTACAACCAACCGTCTTGAGCAGGCAGCGTATGGACTATAAAAAGCAGGCAGATACTACTGAAGATTGCTTTCATGGTGGCTGGGTTTATTCTTTTTCTTTGGATTTTTTCAGTTTGCCGAGGTGCTCGGCGCCGTCGATATCCAGGGTTTTGGACAGTTCAGAGATTTTATCCAGGTCAATTTTTCCGGTAAAACTCAGCATGGTAAATTCATCGGGAGAGCCGACCAGCAGAAGCAGTTCTTCAATGATATTGCCACTGTCTTTTACCCAGATGCGGACATTTTCTTTGCCGTCGCGTACGGTCAGCAGTTCGGCGTATTCATTCTGCGGCACCCGCGACAGGGCGGTTTTGTACATTTCCAGTCCGTCTGCGATGCTGTCGGCGGTCAGGACGCGCAAGCCGCCGAGGTCTTTCACCACTTCGCGGACTTTATTCCAGTCTTCGTCGTCCGTTTCAATTTTGGAGACCATCTGGAACATTTTCGGGCTGACGAACACCATCGTAAAGCGTTCATCGTCTTCGTATTGTTTGAAGAAACGGGTGATACCGTCGTTTTGCGCCGCAGCGCTCAGGATCGTTACCAGTACAAAAAGTGGTAACAGGTACAATTGCTTTTTCATAGACTTAACTTTGTTTTTGTTGAAAATTGTTTGTGCACTCATTCGGTTTGTGCGGTAGTATTCAGTTAGGCTGAGTTCAATCATAATTCAGTGGTTTTCATTGCCTTTTGCGCTTTGCTTTTTGCCTCACCCCTCGCTGTCTTTTTTCTTTTTAAAAACCCTGTCCACATTGTCCAGGTGGGAGGCGCCTTTGGCTGCTTCGCGGCGGCCTTTGTTGATTTTGGAAGAAACCAGTGCCAATGCGGCTTTGATTTCCGCTATAGCCTGTTCTTCTTCTTCGTTTAACCGGTTTTTTGCGATGGGCCTGGAATAACTTTTTTTCCGGGGCAAAGCAGCAGCCAGTACCGGCGCCGATGGTGTTACTGTTTGCGACGCTTCGGATATTGCCTGTTGCTGCTCCTGTGTTGTAGAAGCCGGATTTTCTGTAGATTGAACGGCGTATGTATCAGTTGTTGGGTCAGGTTGTGCTACCCACCACCAACCGGCGGTCAGCAACAGTGCAAGCGACGCTGCAACGGCCCAGGGCTTCCAGTTGTACTGCTGGGGTTTGATGGCCGCTATGGCAGTTTTTTGCTGAAATTGAACGGCCTGTTCTTCCCGAAATACCTGAAACAAAGGCGCAAATTGCCGCAGACTGTCGTCCACTTCATTGGAAGCGAAATACGCTTTCAGCAAGCGTTCTTCGTCTATACTGGTGTCTCCTTCCCAGTACTTTTCCAGCAATGCTTCTATGTGCTTAAGTTGGAACATTTTTTAGTTATTGGTTATTGGTGTTGATAATCAAGCATTTGTAAAAAAAAATAGCCAAAATGATTTTGTTTGAGGTATCTGGCTTTTTTACTCCCTCCTTTTCGTTAGGCATCTACCAATACGAATTTTAGGGTAGTCAGGTGTAATCGAAGTCGGCTCTCACCCTCTCACCCTCTCACCGCTCACTTCTCACCTCTCTCACGCCCCAACATCCTTTCCCGTATCGTTTTCCGCGCCCTGTGCAGGTTGATTTTTACCTGATCGAGTGAAATACCCAGCGCTTCCGTAATCTCTTCATAACTCAACTCCTCGATATCCCGCAGATACATCACAAGTCGTTGTTTTTCAGGGAGTTCCTGCATCATCTTTTTGATGCTGGCGCTCAGGTCCTGGCTTTCTGCGGCGTCTGCCGGACTGATGTTGTCCGATTTTCGTTCGTTCAGGCCTTCCAGTGGCGCCGTTCTTCTGAGCGCCTGGCTGCGGGTTTTATCGAGCGAGCGATTGCGGGTCAGCGTCATACACCAGGCCTCCCAGTTCTGCACGTTTTCTGTCTGGTCGGGGGCCGTTTTCCACACTTTTTCGAGCACCTCCTGCACGACATCTTCCGCTTCGTGGACGCTACCGGTAATGCGCAATGCAAAACGATAGAGTTTGTGCCGGATCGGAAAAACCTGTTCGTGAAAAATGGTCCAATTCATATAGTGTGTTCCAGGTGTTGTTTGGCGCGTTGTTGGAAGGAAGACGCGTTTGTTACTGCGATGTTACAGCGCTTTGGATTTTTTTCTAAATTAATTTAAACAGGAAAAGCAGTTTTCCGGCGTTGTAAGCATTGTATGAAATTTTTGAAACTTGTACTGCGCAAAAAAAATCTTGGTAACGCGCCAGAATGCCGTTACTTTTGAACGTGTAATTCATTAATAACACCCAATATGAAGAAAGATATCCTTTTCAGCGCAGCAGCGTTTCTACTTTTTATTACGGCATGTAAAAACGACCCTGCACAGGTGTCCAGTGTTTCCAAAACCGGATTGCAACTGATGACGGAGGCCAACCCGGCATGGCAATATGAAAACCTGCGCCTGTATCCTATCGTGGCGGATGCTGCTCTACAGGCCGAACAGAAAAACCTGAGCGGGCTTAAAACCCTTGCAGAAGGCATGAAAATGCAGGGCTTTCGTATCACGGAACAAAAACAGTTCGGCCGTACCGACGAGCGCACCTACAATCTCCTTACCGTGCAAAATAAAAGCCAGGATACGGTTTATATCCTTTCCGGCGACGTCGTGACTGGCGGCAAACAGGACCGTGTCATCGCACAGGACCAGATCGTAATGCCGGGAACAGTCCGCAATATGGATGTGTTTTGCGTGGAAAAAGGCCGCTGGTCGTCCAATGATACCCTCGCAACACCCAGCAAACAAAAATTATACGCTTTCAGCGGTTATTACAGCGTAGCCAGTCCGACGGTTCGCCAGGCGGTACAACGCACCGGAAGCCAGCAGGAAGTCTGGGCCGCCGTGGCCAGGGTAACCGAAGCCAACGGCGCATCGTCCTCTACTTCCACTTACGCCGCTTTGGAAACCGCGAATGAACAGAAAGCCAAACGCGACGCCTATCTCCGGTTTTTTGACGGGAAACTGGATGCAGAACCGCAGGTTGTGGGTATGGTAGCCGTTTGTGGCGATCAGATCCTCGGCGTTGATATTTTCGGCAATTCCGATTTGTTCCGCCGGGAATATTCCTCGCTGCTGCATGGTTATGTAACGGAAGCGGCTACTGCTCAATGCGAGAAACAAGCCGATGAATCAACGGTGAGAAGGGCTTTCGGAAAAGTGGCCGCGCTGGCAGATCCCAATGCAAAACCGACCGATACGGCGGGCAAGTTTGCCATGGGAACGAATTGGGTGCACTTGTTCAGCAAGTAGAGTAAGTGGATTAATGAAAAGGAACACGGATTGAACGGATGAGACACGGATTTTTGATTTTTCACTTATGTGAAAAAATCCGTGTCTCATCCGTTCAATCCGTGTTCCTTTTTATCTACAAGTCTCATCCGTTCAATCCGTGTTCCTTTTTAATCTACAAATCCACTTCCACCTGCCCCCGGATCATATCTTCAAAAGTATCCCGCTGGCGGATCAGGTGCGCTTTTCCTTTGTAAATCAACACCTCGGCAGGCCGGGGTCTGGAATTAAAATTAGAGGCCATGGTGTATCCATAAGCGCCGGCGTTGTAAAAACCGATGATATCGCCTTCCACCACTTCCGCGATACGGCGGTCTACGGCGAAGGTGTCGGTCTCGCAGATATTCCCCACCACATTGTAAATCCTCGGTTTGAACGTAGGCTCCGTAACATTCACAATTTTGTGGTAGGCCCCGTAAAACATCGGACGGATCAGGTGGTTGAAACCCGTTTCCACCCCGACGAATGCGGTGGAAGTCGTTTGTTTCACCAGCGTGCATTTGGCGAACAGGTAACCCGATTCGCTCACCAAAAACTTGCCCGGCTCGATCATCAGGGTGAGTTCGCGGCCGTATTCGCGGCAGAATTCTGCAAAATAGTTGCTCAGTTTTTCCCCCACTTCTTCTACGTCGGTTTCGATATCGTCGGGTTTGTAAGGCACCTTATAGCCGCTGCCGAGGTCGATGTATTGCAGGTTGGGGAATTTCCGGGCGGCTTCGAGCAAAATTTCAGCGCCGCGCAGGAAAACATCCACATCCAGGATATCCGAACCCGTGTGCATGTGTAAACCGATCACATTCAGGCCCTGGTTTTCCACAATGCGCAGTACGTGCGGCAACTGGTGAATACTGATGCCGAATTTGGAATCGATGTGCCCGACACTGATTTTTTCATTGCCGCCGGCCATCAGGTGCGGATTGATACGGATGCAAATGGGCACGTTTTTGAAATGCAATCCCCAGTTTTCGAGCATCGGAATAGCATCTACATTGATTTTGATGCCGAGTGCTACCGCTTCGGTGTATTCATCGAGTCCGGCGAAATTGGGGGTGTACAAAATATCTTCCGGAACATAACCTGCCCGGAGCCCCATTTTCACTTCCCCGATAGACACACAATCGAGCGCTGCGCCCAGTTTTCTGAAAAAACGCAGCACCGACAGGTTGTTCAGCGCTTTACAGGCGTAGTGTACCCTGAATTTGTGGTAAGTGTAAGCAGCCGTAATGCGCCGGTATTGGCGTTCCATGATGGCGGCATCGTATACATAAAGCGGCGTACCGAATTCTTTGCACAGTTCGAGCGGGTCCAGTCCGTCCGTCAGTTGATACTTGTTGTTGTTGAGTTCCATTCCTGTATTTTACATTGACCGGCAAAAGTACCGGGATTTATGTGATTCTGTTGGCTACAGGAATGGAATAACCCTGATTGGTAGAATTTTAGTTTCGAGAGACTTGACTTAAATTATCTTAAATCCCCTTTTATCCGCTGAGGAATTTTCGATTTGTCGCCCAGCGCTTCAAAAAACAGTTTGATAAACGATTCCATGTCTGACCTGCTTTTTTCAGGTAGAAATGGCGACTGGCAAAGTTCCAGAAGAGAAGATTGTGTATTTTTCAACATCTGCGCGGCCTGTTGCAAGGCAGCGTTGGGCACGCCGTCGGCCTGTAACTGCCGGTCACGGACGCTTTTTAGTCCGGTTCTGTTGTTGGGAATAGCATAAGGCGCATTGACCAGGCCTGAAAAGTCAAAATCAAAAGGAACGATACGGATTTTGCTACCGTCGTGCGGCTGTAAAAAATATACATTGCGGATATCCGAAATACCCCAGTCCGTGTTGCCGATCATATACTGGAACATAGCGTTCAGTGCAAACTGTCCGGTATCAAAACTGTCGGCCGGCAAATTGAAGTACTCTACAATTTTGCCTTTCAGGCGCGCCGCCACCTGCTCTTCGTGCTCAACCATCAATGCATACACCGGTGTCTTGGTTTGTTCGATGTGTCGGTCGCGGAAAGTGATTTTTACCAAACGCGCCCGGACGCTGTAAGCCGGATTGATGCGTTCAAACATCTTATAGGCAACATACTCGCGCAAGACCAGCGCCTCGCTTTCCGGATTGTTGAAACAAGGGACGACCAGTTTGATTTCATTCAGGGTATCCAGTCCGGCGGCCCGGAGTTCTTTTTTGTGAAATTTGAGTTTGAGCGGGGGAACTTCACAAATTCTACGGCGGTATTTTCCCCTTGGCCGTACTTCAATGCCGAACAATTGCCCATCGTCAGTTGTCAGGGTCCCCGGGAAATACTGGTTCGTTTTTTTATTGTTAACTAACTCCGTCAGGTCGAGTTCGAGGGTGAAATGCGCGCCTTCCTCGGGAGTAAGGTAATCGAACGCAGAAACGGCAAAAGGCGGAGCCTGGGCCTGCGTTTTGGGTGGAATCAAAAAAGTTAAAACACTGGTTAGCAATAAAATAGGGCTGAGGTGAAGCATTTTCGCAGACATAGCAGATTGTTTTTGTTCGTGTGGTGGAAGGTTTCGGCTAAGACAAAGAAAGGCCCTGCGCAAAATGCGCCGGTGAATGGAATAGCCGCGATATGTCGTTGATTTGGTAACCCGTATAGACAGCATATGGGGGCGCTACGTTGCAGGAACAGGTGTTAAAATTATCCGGCACCCCAAAAAATAATGCGGCATTACTCCCGCCAAAACCTTTGCTTTGCACATCTGGCTTGATAAGAGCGTGTTTGGGAATTTTTTGCCGGACCTGAAACACGCTCTAAATCCTGTAAACAGACCTTATTCACGTGACAGAACACACATTGATCGAACGACTCCGGGAACAAGACCGCACAGCCCAAAAATGGCTCTACGATCGCTATTCCCCCCTGATGTTTTCCGTGTGTCGCCGATATTTGCGTTCGGGCGAAGATGCGGAAGAGGCATTGGTAAGTGGTTTTTTCAAGGTATTTTCGCAGATCGATCATTTTGCCGGCGCGGGTAGTTTTGAAGGCTGGATTCGCCGCATCATGGTGAACGAAGCATTGATGATGCTCCGAAAAAAGCAACCGCTTGTTTTTCCCGGTGAGGAGTGGGCTTTTCCTGAAAATGTAGACGGATTTAGTATTGAAGCGGAAATGAGCGCCCGGGAAATCCTCGATTTGCTGGATCATTTGCCGCCGGGTTATCGCACGGTATTTAATTTATACGTACTCGAAGGTTTTAAACACCACGAAATTGCTGACACGCTTGGAATCAGTATCAATACGAGTAAAAGCCAGTTGATACTCGCCAAGGAAAAGTTGCGCAATTTGTTGAAAGCCAAGGGATATTAAAAGGTTATTGGTTATTCGTTATTCGTGGTGGTAACGCACGGCTGCTTTTTTACTGAAGCCAAGAGTTGCCACCACGAATAACGAATAACGAATAACCAATAACCAAAAAGTAATGCCTGATTTATTCGATTTTTTCAAAGAAAACGAGGAGAAACTCCACGAACGCCCCGCCGAAAAAGTGTGGCAGAAACTGGAGCAGAAACTGGATAAAACACGCCGGCCCAAACGGCGGGGTATCCGTTTTTTGCAGCCGGCCATCGTGGCCCTGGCGATCTTCCTGTTGCTGCTGACTGCGGTAGCGGTTTGGTATTTTGTTGCGCAAAGCGGCCGATAACTGCACTACCGGACATTTTGTGCCAGTGCGGTACGCCGTCTGCCAGGAAAAATAGCCGGGTGTTGCCGGAACAGCGTTCCGGCATACGAAAAGCGGCCGATGATATCCTTTCTATTGTAGCAACAACTCTTTTGCCATACGAGGCATTTCCCTACCTTGCGCCGGTTTTAAACAGGTGGCGTTCGCCCACCGCTAATTGTTGCTCGAAAAAATGGCAAAATCCGGTAAATCCAACCCTAAGTCTGAACAGCGCCCTGCGGCGCGCAAGGCCGTTTCGACGCCCAGCCAGCCGCCCAAAGACTATTTGGAACGTCCTTCTGTGGCTTCGCCGCAAGATCCCCTGCTGCGCAAAATTTTCTGGGGTATTGCCGCAGCGGGTTTACTGTTGCTCATCGGTTTGTCCCTGGGCTCGGGCATCAATGCCGACGACAAGTTTCAGGTGGACTATTCGCAGAAACTGGTCAATTATTACGGCACATTTGGGAAAGACTCCACTGCGTTGAACATCCCGGAAGGCAACATGCACCTGTACGGCGGTTTTTTTGAGGTGGTGACCGGTTTTGCCAATAAAACCTTCGGCTTGCAGCCGACCGAATTGGGTTATCACCAGGTTCGTCATGCGTCGAGCGCTATACTGGGCTGGGTGGCCATTTTGTGTGCGGGCCTGCTGGCTGCCCTGATAGCAGGGTGGCGCACGGGGCTTATCACCTTGATTATCATGTTGTTATCGCCTCGTTTTGTTGGCGATTCCCTGATGAACCCCAAAGATATCCCTTTTGCTGCCGGCTACATTATGGCCATTTACAACATGGCCGCTTTGCTGCAACGGCTCCCGGAAGTCCGCCGATGGAACCTGGTTGGGCTGGCGGCCGGATTGGGCATATCACTGGGTATTCGGGCGGGTGGTTTGTTGTCGTTTGCCATTCTGCTGTTGTTCACGGGCTTGCATTTTATGCTGAAAAACGGCGGGTTTCGGGCGTTTTCCGATAGGGGAAACCTGAAAAAATACGCTGTCATAACCCTTGGCGCCGCTGCTGCCGGTTATCTTTTTGCTTTGTTATTCTGGCCTTTTGCCCTGCAAAGTCCGCTGAAGAACCCCTTTGTAGCGCTGTCGAAATTTGCCGACCTGGAAGTGAAAATCCGGGTGTTGTTTGAAGGTGTCAACCAGATGTCGGACATAACGCCCTGGAACTATTCGATCAAATGGATCGCATATACCATTCCGTTGGCTGCGTTGGCGGGTTTTGTCGGCAGTATCGTTTTGTTACCCCGGCTATTGCGCCGCTACCAGCCGTTATGGATTTTGCTGGTGCTGTTTACCGCCATTTTCCCGGTGTTTTATGTGATTTACAAAAACTCCGTTATCCACGACGGATGGCGCCACCTCACGTTTGCCTATCCTTCCATGGCAGTGGCTGCCGGACTGTGCTGGAATGAACTGGCGAATTTCTTTGCTGAAAAAAAATACATGCGCTGGGCCGTTTACGGAGTTATGGCGCTGCTGCTCGCCGATGCGGGTGCTTTTATTGCAGCCAATCCGAAAATGCCCTATGTGTATTTCAACCCGGTTGTAGGAGGCACGGAAGGCGCATTCGGCAGGTTTGAAACGGATTACTGGGGCATCAGCACGCGCCAGGGCATCGAATGGATGGAGCAGCAGGGTATTTTGCGCCCAGATATGCCCGAAATGGTGGTGATTGCAACCAATATGTATTATTCGGCGAAACAACTGACCGCCAAGTACGGCGACAAAGTGAAAATAAAATACATGAAATGGGAAAAACGCTGTGACGACGCCTGGGATTACGCGCTTTACCCAACGCGCTTTCTGGACGGCTCCACCCTGCAAAAAGGTTACTGGCCGCCGGACAATGCCGTGCATCTCGTGACTGCAGGCGGAGCGCCCATCCTGGCTGTGTTAAAAGATAATGGTAAAAACTGCGCATTAGGGATGGCCGCTTCCAAACTGGGCGACTGGCCGGCAGCCATCGAGCGCTTTAAGGCGGAAGTCGCCAATGTGCCGGACAACGACCTGGCCTGGACCAATCTCGGTCAAGCATACCTGAACAACGACCAACCGGAAGAAGCCAAAGCCGCTGCTGAAAAAGCCATCGATATTAACCCCGATGATACACAGGCCAACAACCTGATTGGTATGTACTGGATGAATAAAAACGATGCAACACGCGCCAAAGCGCAGTTTGAAGCGGCCCTGAAAAAAGAACCCAGCAATCCTGCCGCCTGGTATTACCTCGCTATCATTGCCCGAAATCAAAACAATAATCAATTGGCATTGAACAACTTAATGAAAGCGATTCAAATATCGCCCAACTTTAGGGCGGCATATGAAATGTCGGCGCAGATATACGAGGCGCAAGGCAATCAGCAAGCGGCGCAGCAATTCCGCGCGGCACTGGGGCAGATGAAATGAAGGGTTGAATGTTGAGGAGTTGAGCGTTGAGCGGTTGAGGATGTTTACTTAGACTTGAGTTATTAGCCTCAACCCCTCAACACTCAACACCTCAACATTCAACCCCTCAGCAACCTCTTCCATTTCAAAATCAACCCACCCACCTTGAACTTCAAACTTCTATTCCCTACTTTCCGCAACCGCTACCGTTTTGTGGCGGCACGCTTGAAAAAATACGCGGAAGAACAGACTGGAAAAATCCCCGGTTTTGAATCTGCTTTGAACCTGGGTACCGGCGAGGGCGACTACGACCGCATGATCGCAGGGTATTGCCAACAAGTGCTTGGCTGCGACGTGAATGAGGAAGACCTCGCCCATGCCCGTACACTCAACCAGGGCGTGATGAATTTGCGTTACGAACCCAATAACGCGCTGGCGCTGAGTTATGCCGAAGCCTCGTTCGACCTCATCGTTTCCTGTGAGGTTATCGAACACGTAGGCCAGCCGGAGCAAATGGTCCGCGAAATGTACCGGGTGCTCCGCCCCGGCGGTGTGGCGATTATGACTTTCCCCAGCCGGGAATTTCCCATCACCTACGACCCCGTCAATCGTTTCTGGCAATGGATCAGAAAACCCGGCGACCGCGAAAACCTGATTTCCCAGGGCGCCTACGCCTTCGGTCACGACTACCTCATCGGTTCGGATGACTTTAAAAAATGGGCGAAAGATGCAGGTTTTCAAATTGTTGAATTTCAGGGACTTAGCAGGCATTTAGTCGGCTTGCTGGAAGTGTACTGGACGGGCATTGCACAAAGTATTTTTAAAAAGAACGCCCGCAATGTAACCACCGACGCAGGTACCTCGCTGATCGTGCGCCCGGCCTCCACCAAAGACCCCGCACTGGCTTTTATCACGGATGCAGTGCTGTGGCTCGACCGGATCTTGTTTGGCTGGACGAGCAGGAGTGTTGGGAAAGGGGTGGTGTTGAAGAAGGGTGAAGGTTGAGAAGTTGAGTGTTGAGAAGTTGAGGGTAATAACTCAGGCTTAAGTAACCATTCTCAACCTCTCAACTCCTCAACCTTCAACAGTCTAATCAACCCTTCCTCAACAAACCCGTTAAAATATCTACATTTCTATATATTTGCAGCCCTAATCATTTTTATATGGATCAGAAACTTACTTTACTTCAGTCCAAACTTGCTGAATCCGCGCTGGGCGGCGGCCAACAACGCATAGATGCGCAACACAAAAAAGGGAAACTTACCGCCAGAGAAAGGATTCATTTCCTGATGGATGAGGGCTCTTTTGAGGAAATCGGCGCATTGGTCACGCACCGCTGTACCGACTTCGGCATGAGCGACCAGCAGTTTCTGGGCGATGGGGTAGTGACCGGTTACGGAACTATTGCAGGCCGGCTGACCTATGTTTTTGCGCAGGATTTTACGGTATTCGGCGGCTCCCTGTCGGAAACGCATGCTGAAAAAATATGTAAAGTGATGGACCTGGCCATCAAAAACGGCGCTCCGGTGATCGGTCTCAACGACTCCGGCGGCGCAAGGATTCAGGAAGGGGTCAACTCGCTGGGCGGCTACGCCGATATTTTTTACAGAAACGTGCAGGCCAGCGGCGTGGTACCGCAGATTTCAGCCATTCTCGGCCCTTGTGCGGGCGGCGCAGTGTATAGCCCGGCCATGACGGATTTTATCATGATGGTCGAGGGCAGTTCGTACATGTTTGTTACCGGGCCGAATGTGGTAAAAACCGTTACCAATGAGGAAGTGAGTTCCGAAGAACTTGGCGGTGCAGGCACCCACGCCGGCAAATCGGGCGTAACACACCTGGTGGCAGCCAATGACATGGACTGCATGGATAAAATCAAACGCCTGCTTTCCTATTTCCCGCAAAACTGCGAAGACAAAGCGCCACAATTGCCGTATACTGTTGGGCATGAATTCCGCGAAGAACTCAGCAACATCGTTCCCGAGAACGCCAACCAGCCCTACGACATCAAAGATGTCATTGCCGGTATCGTCGATATGGGTACTTTTTTTGAAATACACGAGCGCTATGCAGAAAACATCGTGGTCGGTTTTGCGCGACTGGCCGGCCGCAGCATCGGCATTGTCGCCAATCAACCGATGAACCTGGCAGGTGTGCTGGATGTAAATTCCTCTAAAAAAGCCGCCCGTTTTGTGCGTTTTTGCGATTGTTTCAATATCCCCTTGCTGGTACTGGAAGATGTGCCCGGTTTTTTGCCCGGTACCGACCAGGAGTGGAACGCCATTATTACCAATGGCGCAAAACTGCTCTACGCCTTTTCCGAAGCCACCGTACCACGCATTACGGTCATTACCCGAAAGGCCTACGGCGGCGCTTACGACGTGATGAACTCCAAACATATCGGCGCCGACATGAATTTTGCCTGGCCTACCGCCGAAATTGCTGTGATGGGCGCAAAAGGCGCATCTGAAATTATTTTCAAAAAAGAGATCGAATCTGCAGCCGATCCCGCCGCAAAATTGTTAGAAAAGGAGCGTGAATACGCTGAAACATTTGCCAACCCGTACCGGGCCGCCGCCAGGGGTTTTATCGACGAAGTGATTCAACCCAGGGAAACCCGCCGCAAACTGATCAAAGCCTTTGCGATGCTGGAACACAAGGTGGTGAATCGCCCGAGAAGGAAACATGGCAATGTGCCATTGTAAGAAGTTATTCGTTATTCGTTATTGGTTATTGGTGCTGATAATCAAGCATTTAAAATTAACCTAAACGAATATTTGCGAAGTACTTAAATGTGTATGGAAACCGATACGATTGTCACTGTCCGCAAACAATTTCCCGTAACCAATATGAGCTGCGCCGCCTGCGCAGTAAGCGTCGAATCGGTATTGGGCAGGCAGCCGGGCATCGCGTCCGCTGCGGTCAATTTTGCCACACAAACCGTACAGGTAGCCTACGATCCGGGTCTTATTTCTCCTGCCGGCATGCAACAGGCGCTACAGGGCATGGGATACGGGCTCGTAATCGAAGAAACCGAAGCCGCCACTGAAGCGCTGGAAGAAAACCAGGCGCAACACTACGAATCGCTGCGGCGCCGGACTATTTGGGCCATCGCACTGGCAGTACCACTCGGCGTGCTGGGTATGTTTTTTATGGATCTGCCGTATATCGAGTATGTCCTTTGGGCCTTGTCGACGCCGCTGGTCTTGTGGCTGGGCAGGTCGTTTTTTATCAATGCCTGGAAACAAGCCCGCCACGGCTCTGCCAATATGGATACACTGGTGGCGTTGAGCACCGGAATTGCCTATATTTTTAGCGTTTTTACCACCCTTTTTCCGGGATTCTGGCATCGCAGGGGTTTGCATGGCCACGTCTGGTTTGAAGCGGCCGGTATTGTTGTCGCGTTTATTTTACTGGGAAAATTGCTCGAAGAACGCGCCAAAGCCAATACCTCTTCCGCGATCAAAAAACTTATGGGGCTTCAACCCAAAACGGTGACCATGGTTGACGCGGATGGCAAAATGTCTGAAGTTCCCCTCGCCCAAGTCCGCATCGGCGACGTGCTGCTGGTAAAACCCGGCGAAAAAGTGCCGGTGGACGGCCTGTTGCAATCGGGCAGTTCGTATGTGGATGAAAGCATGTTCAGCGGCGAACCGCTTCCGGTAGCCAAAGAAACCGGCAGCCGTGTACTGGCCGGCAGCATCAACCAGAAAGGCAGTTTCCAGTTGCAGGCCCAAAAAGTAGGTGGCGACACTTTGCTGGCCCAGATTATACGTATGGTGCAGGAAGCGCAAGGCTCTAAAGCGCCCGTTCAAAAACTGGTGGATCGTATTGCCGCTGTGTTTGTCCCGGTGGTGATGCTGATTGCCTTGTCGGCTTTAGGGGTCTGGTGGATCTGGGGCGGCCAAAATGGACTGATACAAGGCCTGCTGGCGATGGTGACGGTGTTGGTCATCGCCTGCCCTTGTGCGCTCGGGCTGGCCACGCCCACGGCTATTATGGTGGGTGTGGGAAAAGGCGCCGAACTGGGCATTTTAATCAAAGACGCGGAAAGCCTCGAACTGGCACACCGTATTCAGGCGGTTGTGCTGGATAAAACGGGTACCATAACTAGTGGAAAACCCATCCTGGAAGCCGTACAATGGACAGAAAACGCCGATATAGTGACCTGGCAAAACGTCTGGTTTAGCCTGGAAAAAAAATCGGGTCACCCTTTGGCAGATGCTGTTGCGGCGCATTTGGAAGCGCAAGCCGTTCCGGTCGGACTCAGTCAGTTGAAAAGCCTCACCGGAAAAGGTGTAATGGCGGAATATAAGGGACATCAAGTATTTGCCGGCAACCTGGCGCTGATGCATGAATTCCAGATCAACCTTTCGGAAGTGCTTGAAAATCAGGCCGGTTTGTGGGCTGCTGCAGCCAAAACAGTCGTTTGTTTTGCCGATCACAAACAGGTGCTGGCCATCGCCGCCATTACTGATCCTGTAAAACCTACTTCCGCCGCCGCAGTACAAGCATTGCATCAAATGGGCGTCGAAGTGTACCTGCTCACAGGTGATAACCCGCAGACCGCCGCCGCAGTTGCCGCCCAGGTGGGTATCGAACATTTCCGGGCCGGGGTAATGCCCGCCGACAAAGAGGCTTTTGTACAGGAACTGCAGCAACAGGGGAAAATCGTTGCCATGGTCGGCGACGGCATCAACGACAGCCAGGCGCTTGCCCGCGCCGATGTGAGCATTGCCATGGGAAAAGGTTCGGATATCGCTATGGAGGTGGCCAAAATGACCCTGATGAGCAGCGACCTGAATAAGATTCCTGCCGCCATCCGGCTTTCACGCCGTACCGTACGCACCATTCGACAGAATCTGTTCTGGGCGTTCATTTACAATATTATCGGCATCCCGATTGCCGCCGGAATACTTTATCCCTTCAACGGTTTTATGCTCGACCCGATGTTTGCCGGAGCGGCCATGGCCTTGAGTTCGGTGAGTGTGGTGAGCAATAGTTTGCGGTTAAAATGGAGTT
>JADLCC010000187.1 GCA_020847425.1 Saprospiraceae bacterium | reverse complement strand
AGTTGCAAAGCGGACAGATCCTGCAGCAAACCCAGCAACAATTCGGCGCGTTCGTACAACCAGATCAGGTTAAAACCCAGCACGGCGCGGTTGGACTCCACCATTTGCTGCGGATCTACTTTTGGGCGGGTAAACCAGTGGTAGGCCATGCGCAGTTTATTGGGCCGGTCGCCGGGGCTGGCATACCGCGCCGAACCGAAAACGACCACCCGGCCCATTGGAGCAAGCATGTTGTACGGAATACTGAAAAACGGTCCGCCTACACTATCCATTACCAGTTCGAGCGGGCGACCGCCGAGGGCAGCGCGGAGTTGTTGTTCGAAGTTTTTATCCCGAACAATAACCTGGTCGTAGCCCTGCTGTTGTGCAAAATCGACCTTGGCGGCCGATCCCACCGTGCCGATGGTAAAACAACCGTATGCTTTGGCAATTTTTAATGCCTGCAAACCCACACCACCTACTGCGCTGTGAATCAGCACATTACTGCCTTTTTGCATGGCGCCAAGGTGCACCATGCCGTAATAAGCCGTGAGTGTTTGTACCAGGTATGCAGCGCCGGTAGCAAAATCCCAGTTTTCCGGCAGTGGAATCGCGTAACGGGCGTCGATGTTCAAATGTGTGGCATAAGCGCCAAAACGGGTGACACCCATAACCCGGTCGCCGGGGCGCAGATGCGTCACTTCGGCGCCGACTTTCTCCACCACTCCCGCGTATTCGAGACCAGGCGTAAAGGCGCCTTTGGGCGTTGCACCGTACAGGCCCCAGATGGCGAATACATCGGCGAAATTGAGGCCGATCGCTTTTACAGCAATCCGCACTTCCTGCGCGGCAGGGTCGTTTAGTTCAAATTCGAGTGGTTGCAGATCGGCGAGGTTGCCGGCTTCCATGAGGTAACGGACAGGCATTTTTTTTCGTGTTTCGTTTTTAGTGTGTGGTGTTTTGAACAGGATTTGCTAGATTTTAAAGGATTATAAGGAATTGATTCAAAAGGATTTACAGGAAAGACATGAATGATTGAGCATCCTATAAATCATTATAAATCAATTCCTTATAATCCTTTAAAATCTAGCAAATCCTGTTCAAACCGTCACACACTACAAGGTTCCCAGTAATTTTCCCAGCCGAAATCCCACCCAGCACACCACCGCCCCAGCAAATACGCCCCAAAGCATATCTACCACGACCAGCGCAAGGGGCCAGCGATCGAGCAGGGCCTTGTTGACCAATTCGTAGGTAGCATAAGTGACCAGGCCGAAAAACGCGCCGTTGAACAATGCCCGGCTCGCCGTTGCTGCCGGGTAAATGCAGAAATACAATAAACCGGCCGTAAAAATCAGGTAAAAAAGCCCTGCCGCCAGCCAATCCGGCTTTTCCGCCATGAGGAAACCGACCTGCCTGTGCGTGAAGTCTTTGGCGAATACGCCCAGAAACAACAGATCCAGTCCGATGTAAACCACCAGGGTTGCGAAAAAATGGAAGATTGTTTTCATGGCATTTCAAATGGATTCCAAGTGAGTGTGTCATTCAGAGGCGTAGCCGAAGAATCTGGGGCCGTAGGCCGAAAAAATAATCAGATTCTTCGGCTACGCCTCTGAATGACACGCTCGCTTGAGTTTTCTTGGAAAAAAAACTGAAACTGCGAGACTAGTGTCAACTTTGATACAACTTCAAATAAGGTAATCCCACTTTTATTTAATACCCAGCAACTCCACTTCAAACACCAGCGTCGAGTTCGGGCCGATTTCGGCGCTGATCTGCTGGTTGCCATAAGCCAGGTGCGGCGGCAAAAACAAACGCCATTTGCTGCCGAGTGGCATCAGTTGCAGAGCTTCGGTCCAACCGGAAATGACCCGGTTGAGTGGGAAAGTAGCGGGGCTGCCGCGTTTTACCGAACTATCGAACACGGTGCCATTCGGCAAAGTACCGTGGTAATGGCAGGTCACGCTGCTGGTCGGGCCGGGTTTCGGGCCGCTGCCTTCCACCAGAATTTCATATTGCAGGCCGCTTTCGAGGCTGACCACACCATCCCGGAGGGCGTTTTCTGCTAAAAATGCCATTCCTGCCTCCAGGTTGGCTGCTGCTTTTTCTTCACGCATTGCTTTGAGTTTTTCTGATACTGACATAGTTGGAATCTAAAATTAAGGATGCAAAAGTGGGGATTTTTTTACCACACACATAGGTGTTTTAGTTTTTTGGTGTTTTAGTGTTTTTGAAGTGCTTCGGGTTAAGCAATTGCCAATTCCAGGACAAATTGATTTTCAAAATACTATTTTGGATAGAACCCATTCCAGTGCAAAGCACCCACTAAAACACTAAAACCCCAAAAAACCAAAACACTTAAAATCTTCAGCCCACCCACCTGAACCGCGCCACTTCCACACCGTCCCGCTCCACCATTTCCAGGAACATTTTGACCGGCCGCACAAACCAGCGCTGCTCGCCGTACAAAGGCTGATACACCACCATCGGCTCCTCTGTTTCGGAATGGATCGCTTCCCCGATCACCAGGTAATATTTTCCTTTAAAATGCTGATAAACACCGGTTTGTATTGTCATTTCCATCAATATTTCCATAAAAAAAAGAAGGTTCATCCGTTCCGGAAAAACCCGCAACTATTTTGCCGCAAGAACGAAATAATTTTCCGCTCTTTTCGTCATGCACAGGCCCAAAAAGCCATTACATTTGAGTCATCAAAACCTCCGGTATTTTTTATCCAAGTAACATCAAGCGAAGCAGTTTAGATTAAATTCTCTGCAAATGCTTGATTACCAACACTGGTAACCAATAACTGATAACGGATAACTACTTAACCTTTCACTAACCACCATTCCATGCGAAAGCCAATAGCCTACGCCCTGTTCGCAGTCGCCGGTTTAGCCGGCCTTTTTTTCCTGATCCGTTCACAAAAAATTGTCAAAAACGAAGCCTATTACGAGGCTGTTTCGCAGTACGTATATGCCCATAGCGGCGGCGCTATCGGTCGCGATGAAGCGGTGCGCGTTCGTTTTGTCAATGCGGCAATAGCGCAAGAACAGGTTGGAAAACCTGTAGCGTCCAATGTATTTTCCGTCGACCCCAAAATAGAAGGCCAGGCCATCTGGGAAGACGACCGTACGATCAAACTGCAACCAACTGCATCGCTGACGCCGGGCAAACTATACACCGCTCGGGTAGCCCTGAAAAAAATATACGCCGATGCCCCCGATGCGGCGCGCGTGTTTGAATTCGATGTCCGGGTGCGGGAAACAGCATTCGAAGTCATTACAGATGGTATTTCTGCCGATCCGGCCGATCCGCGACAGCAACGCATCACCGGACATGTGCGGGTGACTGAACCCTGCGCCGGCGCCAAAGTGGAGCAAATGCTGCAAGCCAAACAAGGCAACAAAGCCCTCCTGGTCAGTTGGCAGCACAGCGCCGACGGCCTCAGCCACAGCTGGACAGTGGCGGGTGTGGAGCGCTCCAATGTGCGTTCGCAGGTGAACCTGCAATGGACGGGCGCGCCGATAGGCGTAAACAAAACCATTGACAATGAACAAGATGTATTTGCCTGGGATGAATTTGCCCTGCTCTCCGCCCGTGCTGTACAGGTAGAAGAACAATATATCCTGCTCAATTTTTCCGACCCTATCGCCTCGGCACAGGAACTCAGCGGCCTGATCCGCCTCGACAATTACGCCGGCAAAATGCGTTTCGTTACGGACGGCAATTTTGTACGTGCCTACCCCGGCGAGCGCCTGTCCGGTGAATACACCCTGCTCGTTGAAAAAGGTATCCGCAATGCCGCCGGTCAGAGCCTGAAAGAACAAATTGCTTTACCCCTGACTTTTGAAGACCTCAAACCCGGCGTTCGCCTGGTGGGCCGCGGGGCGGTCATTCCGCAACAGGCCAACGGCGGCGTTATTTTTCCGTTTGAAGCCGTTGGGCTGAACGCCGTAGACGTGGAAGTGTTTAAAATATTCCAGTCCAACATTTTACAATTCCTTCAAGTCAACGAAATCGAAGGTTCCGACGAATTGCAGCGCGTGGGTAAAATT
>JADLCC010000186.1 GCA_020847425.1 Saprospiraceae bacterium | reverse complement strand
GCGGGGCGTTGTATCACATTGCACATTTGCCCTGACCGTTTCCAGCACTTGTTCGAGGGTGTAGCGCTCGTTGACCCGCACATCTACCGTAAAACGACACACATCGGGCACCACATTGTGTTGCGCTCCGGCCTGAATGACCGTGACCGACATTTTTACCGGACCTAAAAAATCGGAAACCTCCGGAAAACGATACCGTACAAACCAATCAATATCTTTCAACGCCTTGTAAATGGCGTTTTCACCTTCCTCACGTGCCGCATGCCCGGATTTTCCATGTACCACACCATCCAGCACCATCAATCCTTTTTCCGCAATGGCCAGTTGCATTTGGGTGGGCTCCCCGACGATGGCACAGTCGATGGCGCCGAGTTCCGGCAACAACAGTTCCACCCCGTTTTTGCCTGAAATTTCTTCTTCGGCGCTGGCAGCATACACCAGGTTAAAGGGCAGGTCTTTTCGCTCAAAAAAATACAAAAAAGCGGCCAGCAGGGCCCCCAGCGGGCCGCCGGCGTCATTGCTGCCGAGGCCAAACAATTTGCCATCCACAATTTCCGGGGCAAAAGGATCACGGGTGTAGCCCTGGTTGGGTTTTACCGTATCATGGTGCGAATTGAGCAAAACAGTGGGCTTTGCCGCGTCAAAATGCCGGTTTCGCGCCCATACGTTGTTTTGCAGGCGATGTGCGGAAATGCCTTTTTCCTGCAAAAAACCTTCAATAATCGCTGCAGTATCCGCCTCTTCCCGGCTAAAGGAAGGCGTGGCAATCAACCGTTGCAGCAGTTCGACCATTTCAGCGGACAACTGTTCGATAGGTAAGTTACTCATCATACATTTCGATCAAAGTCCCGTTTCTTCCCGCTACCAGGTCGGGTAATTTTTCCGCTTGCCCGATGATCACTTTCCGCACGCCTTTTTTCAGCGCGGCAAAGGCGTTATCCAGTTTGGGAATCATGCCGGCAGTGATCACCTGTTCCGACCTCAACTGCTGGTATTGTGCCAGGTGCAGCGTCGGCATCCGGCTGTTTTCATCGCTGACATCCAGCAAAACGCCGCTTTTCTCAAAACCGAAAATGAGTTGCACCGCAAAAGCCGTGCTCATGGCCTGCGCAATTTCCTGGGCGATGGTATCGGCATTGGTATTGAGCAACTGGCCCGCGCCGTCGTGCGACAAAGGCGCCACCACGGGCGTAAGCCCCTGCCCTATCCAGCGGTCAAGCAGCGGAATATTCACCGAATCGATATCGCCCACCCAGCCGTAGTCGATGCTCGGGTGCCGGCGTTTGTGCGCCCGCAGCAGGTCGCCGTCGGCGCCGCAAACACCCAGCGACGGGCAACCCAGTGCCTGCAAGCGCGCCACGATCTGTTTGTTGACCAGGCCGCCGTACACCATTGTGGCAATGCGCAGGGTTTCGGCATCGGTGATGCGCCGCCCGTCGATCATTTGCTGCGGAACACCCAGGCGCTCAGCAAGTTGTGTGGCCTGTCTGCCGCCGCCATGCACGAGTATTTTTGCGCCGGGTAAAGCGGCGAAATCTGCCAGAAAAGCAGTCAGCCGCTCGTCGTCATCTATGATACTGCCCCCGATTTTTACAACATTGAGTGTGATTTTTTTCATGGCACGTTTTTAACGCTGATGGAAAAACATCGGGTCTACTGGTTAGGGCGCCAAAAGTAGGGAAAACGACAATGATACTTTTGAATTTTGTGTAGGGCAGGATTTTTTGACAGGCAGCCTTTTGTAAAATGAATTGACATTAACGTTTGTGCGGGGTCGTAAGACCCGCGCAGGGCGGTAGCGTTTGGCTTATCAACTAATGCAAGCCATTGATAATCACTCATTCTTAAGCCAGGCGTTACCGCCGTGCTAGGGTCTTACGACCCCGCGCTTAAACATCTAAAACATTGATTATGAGATTACTTATCGCACTCATTTTTCTTCTTTCCAGCATGGCCTCCATGCAGGCACAACAAAACAGCAACAGCTTCTGGCTGGCCGATTTCACCAAAACCAAAGCCGGACACCGCGCCGAATTGTTGTATTATCTGGAACAGAACTGGAAACTTTACCGCGATTCCGCACTCGCCCGGGGCTACATCAGTGGCTACCGGCTGCTGGAAACGACACCCGACTCGCTCGGTGATTTCGACTTTATTCTGCTGATGGAATTCCCGGACAGCACTGCTTTTCACCATGTGGAGGCAAATTTCCAACCCCTGATGAAAAAACTGCGGCCTTCGGGTCCGGTGCTGCTGAACAGCATAAAAGCGGCTGATTTCAGGGAAATTAAAATTTCCAAAGACGCCCGAACGGTGTTTGCAGCACAGGCCAAATCATTTCCACAGATCAACATCCCGCAAACGCCGGAAAACCTGGAACACCTGCGGGAAATCAACCGGGATATCTGGACGCCGTTTTCGGAAGCATATGCCAGCAATGACGCCGAAAAATACATTTCCCTGCATGCCGCAGATTTTATCCGGGCAAGCGGCGGCAAATGGGCGGGCACAAAAAACCTGGCAGAATACGGCGCAAGTGTCAAAAACAATTTCAACCGCAATACGCAGGACGGGCGCACAGCCAGCATTGATTTTACTTTTTTTGAACGGGTAGCCGGTGCGGAGACTGCTTCCGAACGCGGCATCTATCGGTCTTCTTCCATGGAAAAAGACGGCACAAAACGCGATTTTTACGGAAAATTCCACGTTTTTCACCGCAAAGTGAACGGCGCCTGGAAAATTGCCGTCGATTACGACAGCAATGAAGACGGTACTGTAGGGGAGGCGGATTTTCGGGCGGGGCGGCCAGTCGACAAGTTATAGGGCAGAAGATTGTACGCATTACATACGCGCTACTTTTTCTTGAAACAACCTATTCCCTTCAGTGTCCATCCCGACAACCACATATACACCCGTGCTCAAACCAGTCAAATCCAGCAATGCTTTACCTTCCACAAATTGTATATCTGATGACAGCACCAGGCGTCCATCACCCTGATAAATCTTCATAGGCATGATGCCTTCATAATCGGCTTCAATCTGCACCACACAAGTGGTAGGATTTGGGAAAATATTGAAGTCTGCCACAACAGTGCTGTCCGGTACCGGTGGCGCTTTGGTAAAATATTGTTCCGCAAAATCCAGGGCTTCGGTACCGATTTTTATTCCAATCAATCGCCCGGGAATGTCATCCATAGGCGGGTGAATGCCGCCGTAAATCCTCGACAGGCTGCACTGGTCAGAGGCATCGCGGTAGGTCGCCCATTGTAACGTAATATCTACGCTGGGGCCGTCCTCAAAAACGAGGTATTCATTTTTCTTGCAATGAAATTCACCCATTCCGCCCGGAAAATAAGGGTCGCCGGTCAGCGAGGTCAATAATTCTGCAGCTGCGCGGCTGTACGTCGAGTGCCCTGAAATATACCCCGCAAATGGAGGTGTTACAAAAGTAGGCCTTTGATAGGGCCACCAGTTTTTCGCCCGGATCCAACCCACTCCGGCAACATCCGTTTTCGGGTTGCTGATAAAATTGGGGCCTTTCCAGGTATATAGTTTTATTTCTCCTATGTATTGGTTGTTCACTCCTTGTAAAGGGTCGCCGGGCTGAATCAGTTCGATATATCCAGGAATCAGTGGCAAACCTGCTAGATGGTAATTGGGTGAATTCGGATCGGAACACTGCCCCCGTTCCGCCATACCCCGTATAGCCGAAACCGGGCGCACACTATCGTACCAGCCTTTTATACTCCAGGCCGAAATAGCGGCGTCGTGCATGGCTCCGCCCAAAGCGAAATAGGCTTTCACATCCCATTCCAGGTTATCACAAACCGGGCCCATTCCGCGGATTCTTTTTGCCAATCCTTGCTGATCGCTAACGTAATTCAAAATATCGAACCAGTGCCCGGGAGGTGTTACGGATTTAGGCCCGTCCGCCCAAAACTCGGCCAAAACCCTGGTGTAATCACCCCGGGGAACAACCTGAGGAACGTATGCCAGACCTGTTTTCGGGTTGATGTCGTAACCCGTCCCTGGATCGCCGCCTTCAAAAAGATTGTAAAAATCGTGAAGTCCGGCCAGATCAGCCGGATATGTAGCGTTGTTGCCTATAGAAGCCGGCGAAATATCGAGCAACGTAGCATCGGCCGGATCGAGCAGCGAGGCCCATACAGACACCAGTGCGAAGTTCCATTTGTATTCATCCGCCATGCCCTCAACCGTGGTGTCGAGCAAGGCCGGGGGACCGGGGTCATGGTAAACGGTAAAGTTGTTGCCATCGCGCTGTTTGGTTACTGCATCATCGGGTTGCATGGCGAAAGGCGCCACACTACCCCATTCTGGGCTTAAAAATGCAGGAGTGAAATTGCTGAAATTATTTCCACTTTGGTCAATGAACTGAGAGAACTGCAAAGGCTGCCAGCGGTCCAGGTTCGTTATGCCAGGATTGCCCGGTACTTCGACCAATAAAGCAGGGTTAACAGGCCTGTAAAATTGGTTGGCAAACGCATTTACTTCGTTCGAGCCGTCCTGCAATCCGTAGTTAATAATGCACTGCGCGATATAATTGCCCATTTCCGCAGGGCCGCATTTGTAATTCGTAGAGGTATTGTATTTGTCGTATCCGAGCGTATCCATGAGCGCATTGATCTCCGTATACATCGCCGACGCTCCGGGTGATTTTGCAAAACGGTATTTCAAAATGCGATAAACCGCAAAACTCATCGCTTCTTCCTGAGCAGCCCTGACATCTGCCACACGTGGCACCGGATGGTAAGCACAATGGTAACCATGCACTGTTTTTCCCAACAAATAAGTTTCGGCATTCTGGCTGTACACCGCCCATGCATCATACATCGCAACAGAAGTATGGAACAGGTTACGGGCGTGCACAGTGGGTCGGGCCAGGTCATTACTGATCGCGAACAGCACTCTTTCGTTCCACATCCGGGCAACGGAATGTTGGGCGCAGGCAAAATTTGTCAATAAAAACCCGCATATGAATACAATCGTATGTTTCATCGTGTTGAAATATTTGAAAAGTTATCCTTTCACCAACTTGCCCGACATGCTTTTACCTCCGAAATGGGCAACGTAAAAGTACACCCCACCGGGGAGCGTGTTGCCGTCAATATCGAACTCCAGAATACCCGCTTCTTCCAGCGTCTGAGAATCATGGTGTACTTCCTGGCCTATTGCGGAGAAAATTTTCAGATCCAGTTCACCTGGAGTTGCCAGTTCAAAATGTAGGACAGTTGAACTCAAAAAAGGGTTGGGCAGACTGAAATGTTTTTCAAGTATTGCGCCGCCGCCGTTGTTCCCACCGCCTTGTTCCTGCACCACAGTTCCGGAACCTTCTTTAAAAGCCAGGATTTGATTGGCAGGCACATTATAAATGGCTTCTGTTACACCGGTGAGCCAGGTAAAACGGATTTCATCGATCATGGTCGCGCTGGCGAGCCCGAAATGAACGGGTTTAATACTTTGCCCGAAAATGGCCGCACCATGGTGGAAACGGTGCAACCATTGGTCGCCGATACGGATTTTTACAGTGGTTCCGAATGCGTCGCGGTTGGAAACAGCGCCTTCGAGTTTGATTTGGAGCCAGTTTTTTTGGGCAGGTTGTTCGTTGTGGAGGGTTTCATTTCTAAAAAAATAAGCCGGTTCGAGCATGTTGGCTACTGCTATATCGAGATCGCCGTCGTTGTCGTAATCAAAAACCTCGAGGCCTTTGCTTTTTGCCAAACCATCTGTACCCGACGCTGCCGACCAATCCTCAAAGCGTGTTTCTCCTTCTTTCAGCAAATTTTTAAAAAAGAAATTTGCGATATCCGGTTGGGGCACCTGGTTGACTTTGTCGATCGGGCCGTTTACAGCGGCCAGGTCTTCGTCGCCATCGTGGTCGAAGTCGAGGAAATGAGTACCCCAGCCCCAACCAGTATTTTCCACGCCCCATTTTGCAGCTTCGTCTTTAAAGCGGCGGGGGCCGGTGGCCATAAAAAGTGGATTGGGCAGGTGATTGTAAATATTGGTGATAAAAATATCGAACAAGCCGTCATTGTTCGCATCGCCAATGGTAACGCCCATGCCGGCGCCGAGGTTATTGAGGCGGTAAGCCAGTGCTGCTTCGTTGTAATTCAGGCCGGAGCGGTTTTCGAAAAACACCTTCTGTTGCGTATCATTTACATTCAGCAGGTCCAGGAAACCGTCTTTGCCTGCATCAAACGCCACACTCGACCAAGTAATGGTGTTGCCTCCGCCCAGTCCTTTCGTTTCCGTGATATCCACAAAAGTACCGTCGCCCTGGTTTTCGTACATCACATTGGTGGTATTCAGGTTGCTGACATACAGGTCGAGGTCGCCATCGCGGTCGTGGTCCCACCACAGGCCTGTGGCCGAATAACACACATTGCAGCCTGCCACACCGGCCAGAACCGTTACATCTTTAAAGGTGCCGTCGCCCTCATTGTGGTACAACTGGTTTTCGCGGCTGTTGGCTAAAAAAAGGTCGGGAAAGCCATCATTATCGTAATCGCCCCAGGATGCCCCCATTTTTTCACCCCTTTCGGCTTTCAAACCTTCGTTGATGTACTGACTGCCAAAACCCGCAGCCACCGTTACGTCCTCAAAAGCCCCATTGCCCTGGTTTTGCATCAGGTGGTTCCATGTTTTTTTATCGGAAGGGTCAAAATTCAGGATTCCGGTAAAAAACAGATCAAGATCGCCGTCGCGGTCATAATCGGCCACGGCGACACCGTTGGTGTTGCTGATGGAGTCCAGATGTGCCGGCGCTTCCATGTGTGTAAAAGCCTGGGATGCAGCCTTCCGGAAACTTAACAAACCCAAGAGCAGGAACGGTATATAGATGTGTTTCATTACAAGAATGGGTGGATGAGCAGGAAAAACAAAAGGCAAAAAGCAAAGGGCAAAAGGCATTTGTGAAAGCATTGGCAATCAACAATTTAAATGCTTTTTTGTCTTTTGCCCTTTGCCCATTGCTTTTTATTAATACCCCGGGTTCTGTACGTACAGACCCTGACTGATTGTGATCTGCTGCTGCGGAATAGCCAGGTATTCATCCCGGCCGGCAGTGAAATGTCCATCAATCAAATAGTCCCGGCGAGTTTTTTCAACCGAAAAATATTGGTTCAGGGTCGACTCTGCGACGCCCCAACGCACAAGATCGAAGAAGCGTTTCGACTCGAATGCCAGTTCCAGTCGGCGTTCCCAGCGCAGGATTTTGCGGGCATTTTCCAGGTTTCCAAGCGAGCCGTACAGGCCAACTTTCCAGGTTCCAGTGGGAGTCCCGTCTGCAAAAACGAGGCGCGCGGTACTTGCCGGACTGATGGCGCGGCTTCTGATATTATTGATGATCGTGAGGGCTTCACCCATCCGGTTCAATTCTATGAGCGCCTCTGCTTTCATGAGGAGCAAATCGCCGTATCTGATCTGGTCGGTATTTCTCGCTATACTAAAAAAAGCCTGGTATTGCCGGAATGCAGGTGATGAAGGCAGTTCCTGGTCCTTCATACCCAGAACATAACCGTAAACACCGGGAACTCGGGCGTAAGATTCATCATAAATCCGGGTTGGATCGTATTTAAATGGCATACCGATAATACCGAGGGTATGTGCAATACGCGGGTCCATGTTATTGTTCTTGATATCGGTCGCATTCTGAATATTCGGCGCTTGGTTGAAGTTGTCAAACAGCGGGAAGCCATTGGCATCTGTCTTAAATGCATTCAGCAGATTCTGCGAGCCCTGGTTGAAAGAACAGCAGCCATATCCCGGGCCGAGTGAGGAGGTCAGGCCGGTTGAAAAGTTGCCGCGGCCTTCAGGCGAGCCGTCGTTGATAGAGCGCATGATAGCCCATACCGATTCTGTACCGCTTTCAAACTCCCAGAGAAAGTTTTTGGCATAATCATCATGCAGCATGTATTCGCCGGTTCCTTCGATGGTGCCGATCAAGGATACGACTTCCTCCAGTTCCGATGCGGTAATACTAGTCACCTGATGCTGGTCGTTTTGCACATAGGCCTTGTACAACAGTGTTTTTGCCAAATATGCGCGAGCAGCATTTTTAGTAGGCCTGCCTTCATCTGCCTGTGTATCGGGCAAATCGGCTACTCCGGCGCGGAATTCGTCGGCGATCAAAGCCCATCCTTCCTGGTCCGTCTTTGCGCGATTTGAAATTTTGATGATCTCCGTTTTGTCTACGATTTCATCAATGAAAACAGGATATTTATACAACACTTTGAGAATGAACTCGTAATGCCCCCGAATGAACCGAAGCTCAGCCAGGCGCTGCTTGCGGCTTACGCCGGCCTGCGCCTGGTAATCAGCGTCCGTCAGGCCATTGATCCGACGCATGGCGTCATTTACCCTTGAAACACCCGAGTACAAATATACCCACATCAAATTTGCATTGAAGTTGGCAGGTGTGTTGAGGGTAAAAACCTCCACCATATGGCTGTCAAACTGGTCGCCGATACTGCCGCCACCTTTGTACGCATCATCGGAACGGACACTGCCGTACACCCACATGTCTTCGTATTGGTGTGCCAGCAATCCGTCGTTGCCCAGTGAAGCATAGGCAGCGATGACCATTTTTTCGGCATTTTGAACAGTGTTCAATTGCGCGTCGGAAATAACGCCAGTCGGGTTGAAATCGAGGAAGTCCTTTTTGCACCCCGCCAAACAAACCAGCGACAAGGCGACGGTCAGGAAACTTTTTATAGAAATGTATTTTTTCATTTTTGTAAATTTTTAGATCTTGATGAATTCGAGAAAAGAAAAACTGAACATGCTTTTATCATTTCAAATCATTGATATACAACAACTTAAAATTCATCATTATCGTTCATCATGAACTTAGAACCCAGCGCTGATGCCAAAAGAAAAGCGCTGCGCCTTCGGGTAAATACCTGCCAGCCGGCTTTCCACAGACCAGCCTGTTTGTGGGTATTGGTTGGAGCCTTTCCGGTCGACAATCCATCCCAGGTTTTCGCCGCTGAGGTAAATACGCAGGTTGGATACATGGCTTCCCAGTTTTGCTTTCGGGAAAGTATAACCCAGCATGGCCTGGCGGAAGGAGAGGTAATTGCCATTGCGGACGTTATAATCCAGGGAGAAACCGTATGGCCGGTTGCTATTAGAAGCAGCCGGAATGTATGATCCGGTGTTGGTTGGCGACCAGGCATCCAATTGCGCCACGCCACCGTTTTCACCGTTATCCAGCGAGCCCAATTCCATACGATATACATCGGGAGTTACTTTTCTGCCCATTGCACCCCAGGTAAAAAGACTGAAGTCGAGGTTTTTCCACTGCAACTCCAGGTTGAAGCCAAATTCCACTTTCGGGACGCCATTCGCTGCGCCGTACTCCTGGTCGAGTGCGTTGATGTCGCCATCCTTGTTCAAATCAACATAGCGCAAGGCGCCTATCCGTTTGCCAACCTGGTTGGCATGTGCATCCACTTCCGCCTGGTTTTGAAAAATGCCGTCCGTATGGTAACCGAACAAAGCATTTGGCGCCTGGCCGATGATGTTTTTTTCAACATTTCCGGCATAGGAAGCCAGCAGGTTTTCAGGAAGGCCCGTAATAATTGATTGATAGTGAGAAAAGACCGTACCGACTGAATAACGCCAGTCGCCACGCGCAGGCGGAGTGTAATTCAGCGAAAGTTCCCAACCCTTGGTTTCCATACTTGCGCCGTTGACCCACTGGGAAGCACCGTCGCCGAAAGCGCCGATTTGTTTCGGTTTCACCAGAATGTCTTCTGTTTCCCGTTTAAACACTTCCAGGGTACCGCTGAGTTTATCATTCAAAATACCGAAATCGACCCCGAAATTGGCCTCCGTGGTTGTTTCCCAACGCAGCAAATCATTACCAGTCTGGGTAGCCAAAAAGCCTGAAGGCAGAATACCGGAGTCATTGTTGCCAATGTCATAGGAGGTTGCGGCATCAGGGCAAGGCGTTTGAGCGCAGCCGCCGTCCCAGGGCAAAATGTTACTGGAAGGCGCGTAAACAGCCTGATACAGGCCAAAACGAGCGTCATTCAGAATATCCTGGTTACCCGTTTGTCCCCATGCTGCGCGGATTTTTAGGTTGGAAATGAATTTGCTGTTTCTCAAAAAACCTTCCTCGCTAACGCGCCATCCGAGGGAAGCGGCCGGGAAAAGGGCAAACCTGTTTTGGGTACCAAAACGGGAAGAACCGTCGCGGCGAACCGTTACCGATGCCAGGTATTTGGAGGAATAATCATAATTCAGTTTTCCAAAATAGGAAAACAGGGAAAATCCGGTACTGAGGCCGGAGGAAGTCCGTTCGCCGGACGCTGCGCCCAACTGGAAGTAATCGACGGTTTCCTGTGCAAAACTTTTACCGGAAGCGGAAAAGATGTTCACCGTATTTTTGATGGCTTCTGTACCAGCGAGTGCCGTCAGGCTATGCCCGCCGAACGTATTGGTGTACATTAGGGTATTGTTAAAAACCCAGTTGGTCTGGTGTGTCTGGCGCAGGTTCAGTTCAGCAGTGGTATTGGCCAAAAAACCCCGGGAATAGGTACGGAAAATATCTTTTGAAAAAATATTGTCGTAGTCGCCGCCGAAACTGGATCGGAACGTCAGGTTTTTCATCAGTTGCAATTCAGCATAGACATTGCCAAAAATCTTGACGTTTTTGGTCCGGTCGTCTTTATTGTCTTCAGAAAGCGCTACCGGGTTATCGCGGTCGGAAAAACCGCCGCCGGGAGGGCCTGAAAAACGTCCGTCTTCTGTGCGAACTGGCAAAATGGATTTGTAGCGATAAGGCGCCTGTTCAGGTGTACCGCCAAAACCGTTATCGAGCCACAGGCGTTGTCCACGGGAGACAGTCATATTTTCGCCGATCGTCACTTTGCCATCCCAGAATTTAAAATTGGAGTTCATACGAAGCCCCATGCGTTTGAAATTGGAGTTGATAATAACCCCGCGCTGATCCAGGTAGTTGGCGCCAAATTGAATGCCGCCGCGTTCGTTGCCTTGCGAAAAAGACAGATCATAATTCTGTATCGAACCCATCCGTGAAATCTCTTTCCAGTAGTCGGTACCTTCTTCGATGTTGCCGCCGTATTTGCTGGCCGCATGGCCTGAAGGGCGGAGTTGATCATCTTCGTCGAGCCATTCCGGGTAGATAATTTCATCTAGCACTGGCACGCCGTTGCCCTGTATGCCCGAGCCCAGGGAGGGATCGAGGTGCCATTTGTAGGTATAAATACCCGTATTGTCTGGGTTTGTGCCGTCATTTACAGCGCCTTGCCACTCTACGATAGCGCGTTCACGGTTGTTGGTCAGATCGTCAAAGTCGTTCCATTTTTCAATACTGGTGCGCACATTAAAGTCAACACGCGCTTTTTGTTTACCAGGCTGTTTCGTTGTGATAATCACGACGCCGTTCGATGCCCGCGAGCCGTAAATGGACGCCGACGATGCATCCTTCAGTACTTGTATGGAAGCGATGTCATTCGGATTAAGCCAGGATAAATCCCAGGTTTGTGGAACAGTCGAGTTGTTTTCGTTGGAAACAAAAGACTGAATTGGCACACCGTCCACGATGTATAGGGGGTCGGTCAGTTTGCCGAGTGTACTGGTACCACGCACGCGGACACTAACACCCTGCCCGGGGTCGCCGGACAGATCCACGCTGACGCCGGCTACACGCCCTTGCATACTTTGCAGGACATTTGGGTTGGCGGCATCTTTCACGTCATTCATGTCCAGAACAGCGACTGCGCCCAGGAGGTCCCGCTTTTTTTCAGTAGCGTAACCTGTCACAATAACTTCGTTCAGCAACGCATTGGGCCGAAGAGAAACCTGGATGTTGTTCAGGCCTTCAATGGAGACATCCTGTTTTTCAAAACCGGTGTAAGAGATAGACAGTGTACTTACGCCGTTGGGTACATTCAACGAAAATTCACCCGTTGCATTGGTAGACGTACCTACTGCGGTGCCCGTCGCAGAGATGGTCGCCCCGATGAGGGGTTCGTTTGTTTCCGCATCTGTTATCTTTCCCGTCAAGGTGCGTTGTGCGAACGCAAATTGAACGGAAAGTAACATTGCAAATAGTGTAAGCAATTTTAACTTCATAAGAATGAAAGAATTAAGTGAGAAGAATTGGTTTTGTTTTTGTCTTAATATGGTCGTCTGGATTAATTTTCACGCCCTTATTCCCAAATTCGCTGTACCTCCCAGGCACTGGCTTTTACCAGCGTAACTTTCCCGGCCTCGGAAAAGAGTTGTAAGCGGTTGAAATCTTCAGAAGGGAAATACAATTCCGTCATCACCGATGCGCCGTTGTCGGCAAATAACTCCATGGATGACACATCGAAAAAGAGGTGGAGCCGCAGGGATTTGCTGGTAGAAATACGGGGAGCAGTACTGACTGCTGCTGCGAATTTTTTGGAGAAACTATGGTCACCCGATTGCAGGCGGTCGCTGAAAAACTGATTTTTGGCGCGGTTATAACCGATTCGGTACTTTTCGTTTTTACTGTTGGAAAGTTCGACACCCAGGCTGGCGCAACTGGCATTGCTCAGATCGAATTCCAAAACCAACTCGGACCGGGCTGGTGAAAAGCCGAGTTGCTGACTCAGATCCAGGGCTCCGGCGAGTTCTGTTTGGGGCAATTCGAATGATTTTGCCCGGATTTTTTCGAGTTCCGTTACAGGCTGCGAAAACAGGCGGTAACCTTCGCCGGTTTGTCTCAAAGTCAATTTCCGGGGCAACGTTGCGGCATTCCTCCAGGCTTTGGTGGGTACAACGTTGGCGTATTCCCAGTTGCTCATCCAACCAATCAGCAGACGGCGCCCGTCGTTTTTAGGCACATCCGACCAGGTGACGCCGGCATAATTATCTTTGCCATAATCCATCCAGACGCCTTTCCCAGCGGTTACAGATTTTGCAAAATCAGCATCAAGCACAAAGTTTTTACCGTCAAAGTTTCCAACAAAATACTGGGCGGAAGAGCCGCCGTTGGGGCCGCCAGGGTTGATATTGATGATCAAAATCCATTTCCTCGCGGGGGAAACGCCAGTTTCGGTTTCCACTTCGATTGGGAACAGATCTGGGCATTCCCAAACCCCGCCGTGAGCCCCGACCTTTTGTCCGAAATCGCTGAGCAGTGTCCATTTTTTCAAATCGGGGCTACCCCAGAATTCGGCGTGGTCGCCGACAGCCATGACCACTACCCACTGTTTGGATTGTTCTTCCCAGATCACTTTCGGGTCTCTAAAATCTTTTTGATTGCCAGGGTTCGGCAAAGCGGGATTACCCGCGTATTTTATCCAGGTTCGGCCGCGGTCGTTGCTGTAAGCGATGCCCTGGCTTTCAACGTCATTCCGCCCTGCCTTTTCTTTTATCGGATCATGGTAAGTATACATGGCCACCAGGGGCGGCTTTCCGTTTTGACCAAAACCACTGGTATTATTCCAGTCAACCACCGCGCTCCCGGAGAAAATATAGCCCAGCGAGTCGGGAAAAATAGCAATCGGCAGGTTTTCCCAGTGCGCCAGGTCCGTGCTGATGGCATGCGCCCAGTGCATAGGTCCCCACACATTTGAATCGGGATAATGCTGGTAGAAAAGATGGTATTCGCCTTCATAAAAAACCATTCCATTGGGGTCGTTCATCCATTGTTCCGGAGGGGAGAAATGGAATTGTGGCCGATGCGGTTCTATGTATGTATCTGCTTTGGGCGGCGTAACGGTAGTTGCCGAAGCAGGGTTCGGGGTGCCCGTACATGAGAAGAGCAAGGATACAACAGCACAAAAAGCCGATACAAACAGTGTGAAGTTTTTAGTCATGAGTTTTGAAGAGAATTGATGCATTGTTGAATTTCCAATTTGTTGATATCGGGTGTCCCCCCATGTTTGGTTGCTACCAGCGCGCCAAGTGCGCAAGCGAATTCCAGGCATTCGCGACTTCCGGCGCCGCCAAGCATTTTGCTCAGAAAAGCCGCCAGAAAGGCATCACCACTGCCAATCGTGTCTTTCACCTGAACTTTAAAACCAGGGTGAGTATAAAAATCTGCTTCGTCCAGGCATGCGGCGCCTTTGTCTCCTTTGGTCAGGATGAGCATGTCGAGCCGGTATTTTTCTTTTAAAAAGTGCAGTAATGTTGATTCTTCACCCTGCACGCCGTTCCAGGAGGCGATAATGGACAACTCCTCGTCGTTCAGTTTCACGATGTCCGCTTTGAGCAGCAGTTCATCCAGCAGTTCATACGAATAAAAAGGGCTGCGCAGGTTGGTATCAAACACCCGAAGTGTCGCTACTTCCAGCAGTTCGAGCAAGGTTTTTTTGCTGCGCTCCGTGCGACAGGCGAGGCTGCCGAATACGAAAGCGTCGGCTTCCATCACCAGGTCGTGCAGCTCCGCATCAGGAAGAATATTGTCCCAAGCAACAGGCTGTACAATTTCATATGCCGGAGCGCCATTGCTGTTCAATGTAACATGTACTGCGCCGGTTGGGAGCCTGAGATCAGTTTGAACATATTGGGTTGAGACTCCTTTGGCATTCAAAAAACCAAGTAATTCGGTTCCCAGATCATCCGCCCCTATCCGGCTAATCATCCTGGCCGACAAACCCAGGTTGCTTGCCTGAAAGGCCACATTCATCGGCGCCCCGCCGGCAATTTTCCCGGAAGGAAGCACATCCCAAAGGACCTCTCCAAAGCAAACAAGTGTTGAGTTGTGCATGATATTCTTCTTGATTTGAGTGTAGGAACAAGGGTTTAAAGAGGGTTCAGACAAATTCCTTCTCTGAACCCTATCAATCCTATTATCGTATAATTTCGCATGAATCGGCACTACTGGTCACTCAGGCTTTTTTCAATATCTTCGAGTGAAACCCCTTTGGTCTCCGGCATCATTTTCCAGACAAAAAGTAGTTGAAACACCATCATTACTGCAAAAAAGGCGAAAATGGGCCCCTGGCCGAACCTACCGGCAAGCCATGGAAAACTGGCAGCGATGAGCGCTGCAAATACCCAATGCGTGCTGCTGCCGAGTGAATTACCGTATGAGCGCACCTGATTGGGGAAAATTTCTGAGATAAAAACCCAGATAACGGCCCCTTGCCCCACAGCATGGGCGGCGATAAATACAAAAAGTAAAATGGGAACCGTCATGCCGCCAGAAGCGCCGCTGAAAAACACAAACGCGACTGCGGACAGCGAAACGATATAACCTACCGAGCCGATGTACATCAGGAACCGCCGACCGAATTTGTCAATCCAGAACAGCCCGAGCATGGTGAAAAGCAGGTTGATCACCCCAATACCAACCGATGAAAGTAGTGCCGAACTGGCCGCAAGTCCTGCATCTTCAAAAATGCGCGGGGCGTAATAAATCACGGCATTAATACCCGAAACCTGGTTGAAAAAAGCAAACAGAAAAGCCAGCCAGATCGGAAAACGGTAACGGCTGGCGAAGAACTCGCGCAGGTTGGAGGCATGCGGCTTTTCACCTGAAAGCACCATCATGTCTTGCAGCGACTGTTGTGCAGTGGCGGGATTGACCAGGTTCAGTATACGAAGGGCTTCGGCGGTGTTGCCTTTTTTGACGGCCAGCCAGCGCGGGCTTTCCGGTACCGATAATATCAGGATGACAAAAACCAGAGAAGGCACGGCCACAATTCCGAGCATCCAGCGCCAGTTACCGGGGTCGTCGGTCCCGATCAACCAGTTGGAAAAATAGGCGATCAGGATGCCAAACACGATATTGAATTGGAACAATGCGGTGAATTGTCCGCGTTTTTCCGTCGGTGAAATTTCAGCGATATACATCGGGGCAACCACCGAAGAAGCGCCCACACTCAACCCGCCGATAAACCGGAAAAACATCAGCCAGGTCACATCCGGCGACATGCTACAGCCCAGTGCGGAAACGAGGTACAACATGGCAATCCAGAACAGTGTGATCTTGCGGCCCATTTTTTCAGCAGGCAGCCCGCCGAACACAGCCCCAATGATGGTCCCGTATAATGCCATGGCGACCATTTGACCAGTCATGGCATCGCTCAATTGCCAGAGCTCCTGGATCGTGCGTTCGCAGCCGGAAATGACTGCAGTATCTAATCCAAAAAGAAACCCGCCAAGCGCAACGGTTATGGACCAATAAAAAACTTTGCGATAATTCATGTAATTGGTTTGTACCGCAAAGGTTTCTATACAAGTAGGGGCCGGCGTTTCAGGATTGTTTCAAATGCTATTGAATTTGTTACAACAGGTAAAAAAATGGGAAAATGATGGGAATTCGCGGGTTTTTAGGTGTTTTATTCTGATTTAAGGATTTAAATTTTTACACCTGAAAAAGGGAATAGTTTGAAAATGTTACATGTGGTGTTGGAAATGTTACGGTCGTTTCTCCCGCCACTCACTCGGCGAGCACCCGTACTTCGCCTTGAAAGCCGTAGCGAAATATCCTGGCGAAGAGTATCCTGTCTGGTAGGCGATTTCGGAAACAGATAACTGGTTTTCATGCAGCAACTGACCGGCTTTTTTCAGGCGGATGTGTTGAACAATGTCGTTGGGGCTGTCGTTGAGCAAGGCTTTTGTTTTTCGGAACAACTGAACCCGCGAGAGGCCGAACTCTTCACTAAGTCGCTCTACAGTCAGGTTTTGATCGGCAAAATGGGTTTCAACAAAGCCGATAAACTTTTTCAGGAACTGCTGGTCGAGATCACACAATCCGGTCGGCAACTTGCCCGGTTGAATACCGCTTCCGAACCGCTCGCGTAGGTTCTCGCGGCCCTGAAGCAGGTTTTTCACGATTTCGGTAAGAAAAACAAGGTTGAATGGTTTGGTGACATAGGCGTCGGCGCCGGTCTGTATACCCTCTATTTTTTGCTCCATTGTGTTGCGCGCCGTGAGCAATACAATAGGAATGTGTGAGGTACGCAGGTCCGATTTGAGCATTTTAGTCAGCGTCAAACCATCCCTACCAGGCATAGAGATATCGGCAATGATAAGGTCGGGCACTTCCTCGAAAGCCATATCCAGTCCCGTATTGCCGTTGTCAGCTTCGCTGATCTGAAAGTTTTTGGCAAATTGTTGCTTCAAAAAATGGCGCAGATCATCATTGTCTTCAATCAGCAACAGGTTGTGCTGCGTTGTTTTATCGGAAACAGGCGGGGCTGCGACCTGCTGATTTTCCTCCTC
>JADLCC010000185.1 GCA_020847425.1 Saprospiraceae bacterium | reverse complement strand
TGAAACCGTCAATATTGGCGTACAGCGCGAAGAAATTATAGGTGTTAAACAGTGTACCGAACAGTTTATTCCGGGTTTCGATGATGCCTGCGGTATCGAATTTCAGGTTATCCCAGGGGTTGGCATTGGCCATCATGTACCAGCGCGTGGCGTCGGCGCCATATTCGGCGATGGTTTCAAACGGATCCACGACATTGCCTTTCGACTTCGACATTTTTTCGCCGTTGCGGTCAAGGACAAGTCCGTTGGAAACGACATTTTTAAAGGCCACCGAATCATACACCATGCCTGCGATAGCGTGCAGGGTGTAAAACCATCCACGTGTCTGGTCAACGCCTTCCGCAATGAACGTAGCCGGATAGGAGACTTCAAACGGCGTTTTGAAAGGCTTGTCATCACCGCGCTTCAGTTTTTCATAGTCCAGTCCCCATTGCGCATAAGGCATGGAACCGGAGTCGAACCACACGTCTATCAGGTCGGTTTCGCGGCGCATGGGTTTGCCGGATGCCGACACTAGCACCACGTCGTCAATATACGGCCGGTGGATGTCGTCGTTCAGCGTCTGGTTCATGCCCAGTTGTGCATTGGCCTTTTCGATGGCTTCTTTCAGTTCCATGACGGAACCGATGCAAACTTCCTCTTCGCCATCTTCGGTGCGCCAGATAGGCAGCGGCACGCCCCAGTAGCGCGAGCGCGACAGGTTCCAGTCTTGCAGGTTATCCAACCACGCGCCAAAGCGACCGGAGCCGGTGCTTTCAGGCTGCCAGTTGATGGTGCGGTTCAATTCGGCCAGGCGCTCTTTGGCTGCCGAGGCGCGTACAAACCAGGAATCCAGCGGATAGTACAACACGGGTTTGTCGGTACGCCAGCAATGCGGATAGTTGTGTTTGTATTTTTCGATTTTGAAAGCCTTGTTGTCTTCTTTCAGTCGCAAGGCGATGAGCAGGTCGGTGGGTTTAAATTCTTTTTCCGCCTGTTCTTCTTTTGAATAATATTCAGCCTTGACGTAGCGGCCTCCGAATTCGGGCACTTCATCCACGAATTTACCTTGCTTGTCCACCAGCGGGAAGGGCAAATTCGGGGCTTTTTCGTTGTAAACACCAATGAACGGAATACCTGCCGCTTTGCAGGCGCGGAAGTCATCGGCGCCGAAATACGGCGCTGTATGCACTACGCCGGTACCGTCTTCGGTGGTCACAAAATCGCCGGGGATGACGCGGAAGGCTTTGGCCTCCAGTTCGGGCGTCATGAGGTCGGGCATGGGCAGCAGTTGCTCGTAACGGATTCCGGCCAGTTTTGCGCCGTTGATACCGGATTGAGCCGTGGCCCAGGGTAATTTTTTATCACCGATCTTGAACGAATCAAACGCCTGATTTTCATCGTCGGCATTGAAATAAGCGGAAACACGCGCCTTGGCCAGCACGACGCTCACCGGCGCGCCGGTGTAAGGGCTAAGGGTTTTAACCTTCACGTATTCGATGTTCGGGCCGACAGTCAGGGCGACGTTGCTGGGCAGCGTCCAGGGCGTGGTCGTCCAGGCCAGGATGCGCACATCTTCGTCGGTATTTTCAAAAAGAAAAGCCGATTCGGCGTTGTTGACGACCTTAAACATAGCCACCGCCGATATATCGCTGACTTCCTTGTAGGTGCCGGGCATATTGAGTTCGTGGGTACTCAATCCCGTACCGGCCGCCGGAGAATAAGGCTGGATGGTGAAACCTTTATACAGGAAAGACTCGCCGCTATCGGTTTTTTTCCTGTAAAGGCGCTGGAGCATATACCAGCACGTTTCGATGTATTCGTTTTCGAAAGTAATGTATGGACTGTTCAAATCCACCCAGTAACCCATGCGGCGCGTGATGTCGTCCCAAAGGTCTTTGTAGCGCATGACGGTGCTGCGGCAGGCTGAGTTGTACTCCTCCACCGTCACTTTTTTACCGATGTCTTCCTTGGTGATACCCAGTTCTTTTTCCACCTGAAGTTCGATGGGCAAACCGTGCGTATCCCAGCCGCCTTTGCGATCTACGCGAAAGCCGCGCAGGGTGTTATATCGGCAAAAAAGGTCTTTCACCGTACGCGCCATGACGTGGTGAATACCGGGTTTGCCGTTGGCCGATGGCGGCCCTTCATAAAACACAAAGGAATTGTTCGGGTCGCGCTGCTGAACCGACTGCTCGAATATGTGCTGGTCTTCCCAAAACTGGCGAAGTTCAGCGTCTATGGAAGGCAGGTGAAGTTGTTTTTCTACCTTATACATTATGTTGATGTGATAATGTGATGATGTAATAGTTTGATAATGAAGCGCTGATGCAATCAAAAACCCCGCTCGGGCACACCGGGCGGGGTTTCTGTTGTTCCAAACAGTACTACCACGTCAGGCGTGCGAAACACGACGAATAATAATACCAATGGAAATAATATTCTGGAACATGATGCGCAAAGGTAAAAACTTCGTTTTAAAAATTGTCATTCTGCAAGTGTTGGTTTTTTAGTCAAGATTTTCATCGGCAATAAAACAACATTTGGCTGCGGATCACCTGACCGTTTCGCCGCAAAACAACCAGGCAATCACGCTGGTATTTCAAAGGTATTTCCAGCGTTTCATTGGCCGGAAGTTCATCCTGAATCAGGATTTGACCAAAAAAATCATACACCACCAGTTGCCAGGTTGCCCCTGTCGGGTCGTGTTGTTCGGCGTAAAAACGGTCGCAGCGCGGATTGGGGTAAATATGAAATTCCGGGGGCGTTGCGTTGACGCCGGATTGCATGCACAATGAAGTGCTGACATCGCCGAAATAATACATTTCCAGAAAAGTCATCAGGGCGGAGGTCAGGCTGTCGGCAAAACGCTGGCGATTGGCAGCATTGTCGCGCACGCCAACCCAGTTGCATTCAATTTGCAGGCCATCAAACGCATCGCCATCGCGGGAGCAATATCGGCCGGTGTTGTAACCGCCGTTAAAATAGGGTTCGGCGGTAGTCGGAAAAGGCATGGCTGGCGCAGGCACGGAAGGATATCCGCGCGCTTCGAGCAGGCCGCCAAAACTGCTGGGGCCGCGAAGCAATTCCGGGAAAGTCATTCCCTGGGGCGCATTACCAGCCAGCGTACGAATGCTGCTTTCTGAAAGCAACTGCCGGGCCATCAGTGCGCTGTCGCTGAGGCGAAGTTCGCTGCTGGTGAGCAGGTAGCCCAGTTCGAGGCGTTGAATATCGTGGCCATGACCGTGCAGGTCAATGTAAAATCCTTTTCCAAAGCGTTGCAGGGCTTGCGCCTGCGCTGATTCAATAAAATGATGCCACTCCGTCCAGGCGATTTCCGCTTGTGGGTCGCCGTCGGCGGCTTCAACGATTTCGCGGTTGGCGTCTAATTTTTTTCGATGCAATCGGTTAATGACCAGATGCGGCAAACACCCGGTACGGGCCTCCAGGGCTTCGGCCAGGGTGCGGGCCAGTTCCTGCGTATAGGTGTCGCGGGCATACGAACAGCCACTGCAATCGCGGTCGGGAATGCTGGTGGGTTCGAGGTAGCCGCCGTGTGGCGCTGTGATGACGATGGGCAATTCGCCGGCCAGGTATTCAATGTACTGGCTGGCGCCGAAATAGGTTTGTCCGGCATCGTACTGCTGTGCGGGCAAGCGCAAAACAGACAGTATGAATAGCAGGATGAACCCGGCGCTGGTGAGGAATGATTTGTTTATCATAATTGGTGGGCAAAAATAGGTGCTGTGTTGTTGTTCAGTTCTTTGACAATTTAAGAATCAGTATATTTTTCATAGGTGTTCAGATTTCTGTGTCAGGCACCTCCAAAATCATTTGTATGTTTTAATTCTGTCATTAAAATGAATTTGCTCGCGAGCATTTTTAATGCGATGTGTTACGTTAGCAAGTCTCCGACTT
>JADLCC010000184.1 GCA_020847425.1 Saprospiraceae bacterium | reverse complement strand
TACCGGACAGTGTCGGTCGGTTTCGGGTGGCTGTATCGGTAATGCACAAATTCGATGGCCGCTTCGTCCGGCCGAAGTCGGGACTGCACATCCTGCCAACTGTACTGGCGTGTCGCTTCACCGTAACCGGCAACGCTGCGGGCCAATTCTTTTTCCAGTTTATTGGCTTCTGATTCCAGCATTTGCACACCTTTCCGTTCGGCAAAGGGTTTGGCGTATTCGGCGGCGAGTCGGCGGTGATAGGAATTGAACAGTTTGTATTTTTCGGCAGCAGCCGGATCGGCCGATGCCAGTTTTCGGATTTGGGAAACAGCGTTTAGCAAAAAGCCTTTGTAGAACAGAACATCGTTGTAGGAGGTAGCGGCCATGTCCGGCCGGATGCCAGTGAAAGAACAGTTTTTGCTCAGCACATCGGCAAAATCACGGATGTAGTCCGCCAGTTCTTGTTCCGACAGGTACCGGGAAGCATTGATCAGCAGATTTCTTTTGGTTAATGCCGCGGCCGACAAGTAATGCTGTGCGGATTTCCAGTTTCCGGATGCCCAGTATAGATTGGCCAGAAAATCCAGGTTTGCCGAATAAAACGGATGCGATTTCCCAAGTATTTGTATGAACTGACTATCGCATTCCAGCAGCAAGGTTTCGGCCTTTTCGAACTGTCCCGTTTCAAAGTACACTACTGCCAGGCTTTGTTTATTAAGCACATTATCAGGGTGTTGCGGGCCGAGCACTTCTTCTCCGAGTACCTGCGCTTGCAGGAAAAGGGATTCGGCTTCCGGGTAGCGGCGCATACTCTGGTACAAATTGGCCAGGTGGTTCAGGCTCAGCACAAAACCAGGGTGTTCTTTGCCTACTGTTTTTTCCCAAAGGTTTTGAGCGGCAATCAGGAGCGGCTCGGCTCGATCCAAACGGCCCGAAACCTGGTACATCGCGCCAAGGTTGTCCAGCGCCAGAATATAGTTTTCATTCTCCAGGCCGCCTGCTTTTTCGTGGATGGCGATGGCTTCCAGGTAAAGTTGTTCGGCTTTTTCGTAGTTGTGCAGGAAGTAATACAGATTGGCCAGGTTATTCAGGCTGGAAGCATACATCGGATCATCTTTTCCCAGCACCTTTTCCCGAATTTGCATGGTTTCGAGGCTGAGGCGTTCGGATTTTTCAAAAAAGCCCATTTGCATGTACAGGCTTGCCAGGTTGCTCAGGGCATCCGCGTAGGCAGGGCTTTCTTTTCCGGGCGCTTTTTCCCGAAGCGCAAGCACTTCCAGGTAAAGTTGTTCCGCTTTTTCATACTGCCCCATTTCATCGTACAGGATGGCGAGGTTGTTCACACTTTTGCCATAATCCTGACTTTCCGTGCCGAGTACTTTCGCCCGGATGTTTTTGGACTCCAGGTACCAGGGTTCCGCTTCGTCGTACACCCCCTGAAAATACAGCACCCTGCCGTGGTTGAAACAGGCGCTGCCGTATGCCCGCGATATTCGGCCGCATTGTTCCAAAGCGATTTTTTCAGCGGCAGTGCTTGCCTGTAATGCGTTGGAAAAATCATTGTTGCCGGTGAATGCGCGGGAAACCAGGATGAGGCTGTCTACCCGACTTTCTGCCGTACAGACTTCCACAGGCGTTTGGCTGTGCAGGGAAGTGGCAAAAAAGAGCAGAAAAAGGGCATTCCTCATGTTGGTGGTAATTATTTTGAACAGGCGGGGAGAAAGGGGATACCTCTAATTTTCGCTGAAATTTAGACAATAACTACATTTCAACAACATAAATACTTTTGTATTTCTCCCTGAAAGGCAAATAAGTAAGTAGGCCTTCAGCGTCCAATTAATATCAGTTGGAGTTATTTTTCTACAAATACTTGATTATCAAGCCGGATAATGAATAACTGATAACCGATAACTACTTAGATGCAGCGTTCAGGCAGGGCGGTGGCCCTACACCACCGCCCGCCGAAACATGATATACCGCGCTTTTGCTACCAGCCACGGACAAAAAGCGGCTCATTCATTTTTTTTTCAAGGGCATCACCCGGAAGGTTAATTTTTCCGTTTAGGCGCAGGCTTCTTTCGCTGATACCCTCTGCGTTTTCCAGAACGGTGAGTGCTGCGGCCTGGCCGATCGTCAGTTGTGCGCCCGAATGGAGCAGGAGTGCGTTGATCTCCGCTTCCCCTTTCAGGAGTACCGGCGCTGCATGAGTGGTAGCGGATACGTCGGGGATAACCACATTGGAAAATTCATTCGGCACGGCGCCGTTGCTCCAGTTGGTGGCGCAATACCAGTCGTTTACCCTGCCCGGGGTGCCGCCTTTCCAGGTATTGGTTTTTTGTGCGTTCAATGTAACTTGGCATCCAAATAACAGGGTGATTGCAGTGGCGAGGAACAAGAGGGTATTTTTCATGTTGAATATCTTTTTTTGAGTGGGAAATCAGTTCTTTTGTCCTCTTGTACAGTTGGGTTGAAATCCATAACCCTGCTTTTCAAAAAATTTATGAAAAAAGTTTTTTTCCAAAATGATGCTGAATTGCTGGCTGCTTTAATGGGCAGCGAGCCGGACAGAAGAAGGGCCTTGCAGCATTTTTTTGAAAACCCGCGGCTGCTGCAATGGGTGACGCGCCACGTGCGGATGCAGGGCGGCAGCGACCAGGACGGGAAAGATGTATTCGAGGAAGCCTTTATTGTATTCGAACGACAGGTCCGAACCGGGCATTTTCGCGGAGAGAGTTCCCTGGAAACCTGGTTCCACGGGATCGCGCGCTGGCAGTGGCTGGTTTTTCAGCGAAAAAAGCGGCCGACCGTCGACGTAGAACAGGCCGTTTTGCCCTCTGTGGAGCAAACGCCGGAAAAAATTTTAATTTTAGAGGAAAGACGGGTTATACTTCAGCAATTACTTGTACAAGTAGGCGAACGATGTCAAAAATTGCTTGGTTTGTTTCAGTTGAACCATTCGATGCGCGAAATCCGGGAAATGCTGGGCTACTCCAGCGACCAGGTGGCTGCCAACGAAGTACACTCCTGCCGGGAGAAACTGAAAAAAGTCATCCACCAGCACCCCGAAAGTTTCGATGTGCTCAAGTATCGCGCTGAATCATGAATGAAAAGTTGTACACCTTAATTGAAGATTATAACCTCGGCAGGCTCGCCCCGGCGCAACTGGAAGCCTTTGAAGCGGCCATGAAAACCGATGCGGCACTGGCCGCAGCCGTGCAGGTGCACCGGGTGGAATGGGAAGCGCAGGAAATGCTGGCTGAAAATGTGCTCCGGGCACAAATCCGGCAGACTTTTGTCGAACACCCGCCCCAGACGCAACACTGGCTGCTGAAAAACTGGCAATGGACCGCACTCACGCTCCTCTTCCTGGGGATCGCGGGTGTTTTGTTTTTTCAAAAAACGCCAACGGAAGCATTGCCTCAAAACGCTGCACCCGCCAATTTACCCACTGACACTGTTCCAACCCGCGATACCCTCGTACCTACACCCAATGTACCAAAAGCACAGCCACCCCAGCCGCTGGATACCCGCAAATACGCCATGGCTGCCTATCGCGTACCGGATGACCTGATCACTACAACGCGCGGCGAGGAAAGCGAAGACACCCTGAGCCTGGTAAACAAAGCCTTCACCGAACAAAACTACCGCCGCGTCATCCAGTTGCTGACTACCCTGCCCAAAGATGAACGCCAGGAAGCGCTGGCTATCCGGGCACACGCGCAGTTCGGCGCCGGTTTATATGCCGATGCGGCCCGCGATTTTGCTGAACTGGGAAAAGGTGGCATTTACCGCCGGGAGGCGCAGTGGTTCGGTGTGCTGGCGCAGATGGCTGCAAAAGGGAGCGATAAAAAGTTGTGGATGAAGGAGTTGGATAAGATCAGGCAGGAGGAAGGACATCCGTATCAGAAGGAGGCGGATGCGCTGTGGCGGGGGTTAGAAGTGAGAGGTGAGAGGGTGAGAGAGTGAGAGCCGACTTCGATTCCACCTGACTACGTTCGACATTCATATTAGGGATGTCAAGGATAGTGAGGTGGAATCGGAGTCGACTACGTGGAGGCACGCCGATGCATCAGTACGATTTGTTGATGCCTCTGTACGACACGGTTGAATATGCGATCATTTATTGACGTTTTTGTGCCATACGAGGGCCTCTTTCGCTCCGCCCATCAAACGTAAGCGGCACCGGCAGCAAAGCAGCCGACACAAAAAAACATCCCGGCCCTCCACACAGGAAAACCGGGATGCTGTTCCCGCTCACAACTCACAACTCACAATTCACTACTCACCCAGAAAACGCTTGTTCCACAATTTCCGCCTGCTCCTTCTCGTGCGCTTTCGGGAAACCAGTAGCCGGCGACGCGGCCGATCTGCGGCTCACCCTGTGCCAGCCGTATTCCGGGAAATTGGAGGCCAGGTAACTCCAGGCGCCCATGTTGTGCGGTTCTTCCTGTACCCAGTACAATTCGGCTTTGCCGTATTTTTTCAGCAGGGCTTCAAACTGTTTTTTCGGGAAAGGATAAATTTGTTCGAGGCGAAGGATCGCCACGTCCGTGCGGTTTTCATCCTGCCGGCGTTTGTGCAGGTCGTAGTATATTTTACCGGAGCACACCAGAACGCGTTTCACGTCTTTGGCTTTCACCGAGTTGTCGTCGTAAATTTCGTGGAAACGGTTGCCGCTTTCCAGTTCGCTGATCTCGCCCAGGTTGAACGGCGCGCGCAGGCCCGATTTGGGCGTCATCACGATCAGCGGTTTGCGGAACGGACGCGCCAACTGCCGGCGCAGCAGGTGGAAAAAATTGCTGGCTGAACTGACATTGGCGACGGTAACGTTGTTTTCCGCGCAGCCTTGCAGGAAACGTTCCATGCGGGCCGAAGAATGCTCCGGGCCCTGGCCTTCGTAGCCGTGCGGCAGCAGCATCACCAGACCGTTCATGCGGCTCCATTTGCTTTCACCTGCAAAAATAAACTGGTCGATAATCGTACCCGCGCCGTTGGCAAAGTCGCCAAACTGCGCTTCCCAGACCACCAATGCATCGGGGGTGGCCAGTGCGTAACCATACTCGAAACCCAGCACGGCGTATTCGGACAACAGCGAGTTGTAAATGCGCATTTTACCCTGCTTGTCGCTCAGACCTTCGAGGCGGTTCACTTCGTGGTCGTTGTTGGCGTCGTAGATGCAGGCGTGGCGGTGGCTGAAAGTGCCGCGTTTCACGTCCTGACCGCTCATGCGCACATCGCGGCCTTCCAGCAGGATAGTGGCGTATGCCAGCAGTTCGCCGAGTGCCCAGTCGATTTTCCCGGTAGCGACCAGTTGCTTTTTGGCTTCGTTGATTTTGGCAATTTGCGGGAGCGCCGTAAACCCTTCCGGGAAAGACAGCAGGTGCTGGAGCACCCGGTCGATGACGGCACGTGGCACACCCGTGTCGGGGCTTTCCTGAAAATCCTTGTCGTCGAATGTTTTTTTCAGCGCTTTCCAGACCAGTTCCGGTTCCTGGTAAGTGTAGGGCAGCGGGTTCTGGCGTACATTATCGAGGCGGGCCTGGAGATCTTCCTTAAAAGCAGCCTCCATGTTGCGGGCGAGTTGTTCGTCCACGTCACCGCGTTTGATCAGCATATCGCTGTAGATTTTGCGGGGATCATCGTGTTTTTCGATGATTTTCCACAGGCCCGGCGATGTGAAGCGCGGTTCGTCGCTTTCGTTGTGGCCGTTTTTGCGGTAGCAAACCAGGTCGACAAACACGTCGGAGTTGAAACGCTGGCGGTATTCCGTCGCCAGTTCCGTAGCGAACACCACTGATTCGGGGTCGTCGCCATTGACGTGAAAAACAGGCGCCTGCACCACCTCTGCCACCGAAGTGCAATAAGTGGACGAACGCGCGTCTTCCCAACTGGTGGTGAAGCCGATCTGGTTGTTGATGACCAGGTGCACCGTGCCACCGGTGTTATAACCCGCCAGGCTCATCATCTGGGTAACTTCGTACACGATGCCCTGGCCGGCTACGGCTGCGTCACCGTGGATCAGGATCGGCAACACGCGGTCGTACACGCCGCCGTACATCGTATCCAGTTTGGCGCGGCTGAATCCTTCCACTACCGGATTGACGGCTTCGAGGTGGCTCGGATTGGGCAACAGTTTGACATACAGGGACTTGCCATTCAGCGCTTTAACCTGCGAGGAATAGCCCTGGTGGTATTTCACGTCGCCGGAACCGAAACTCTGGTCGGGGATCGATTTATCTTCAAATGCGTTGAAAATCTGGTCGTAGGTTTTGCCGACGATATTACACAGCACATTCAGGCGGCCCCGATGCGCCATACCGATCACCACTTCTTCTACAGGCGTTTCGCTTTCAGCCGATTTGTTGATCATGGCGTCGAGGGCTGGGATAGCCGCTTCGCCGCCTTCGAGGCCGAACCGTTTTTGTCCGACAAACTTGGTGGCCAGGAAATGTTCGAAGCCTACGGCGCCGTTGAGTTTTTCCAGGATCCGTTTTTTCTTTTCCACCGGAAAACCGAAATCGGATTGCATGCTGCGGTTTTCGATTTGTTCGCGGAGCCACTGCCTTCTTTCCTTGTCGAAAACATGGGTGCTTTCAAAACCGATATTGCCGCAATACAAGGCCTGGAGGCGCTCGATGATCTGGCGCAGGGTCGCGTTCGGCATACCGATTTCGAAACCGGCGCTGAATTTTTCATTCAGGTCGGCTTCCGACAGACCGTAATCGGCCAGGTCGAGGCGCGGTTTGCGGTTTTTACGCGGTTTTATCGGATTGGTAGTGGAAAGGGTATGGCCGCGATCGCGGTAACCGTGGATGAGGCCGATGACGCCAAATTCTTTTTGCAGTTGTGCCGGACTGTTTTCCGTGTGTGCTGCGCCGTTCCCGTTGGAAGAACCCAGGGAAAAATCAAAACCCCGGAAAAATACCTGCCAGTCGGATTCTACCGAGTCGGGGTTGGTTTGCCAGGCGCGATACAACGAGTCGATGTACTGGGGATGCGCGTTTGAAATGGCAGAAATATCTTTCATTGCTCGAAAAGTGGTCTAAGTCAAAAAGCCCGCAAAAATAGAAACCCCTAACGGCTTTTCTACCAAGAAGGTATAATATATGACAACAGTTTAACGCAATTTGGGTTCGCAAAAACCTGAAACGTACAAAATTGGGGGAATTTGAAAAAAAGTGACCGTTCGCAGAAGAAAATTCCAAAACACTTTTTCTTTTTCCATTTGTAAAGCATACCTTTGCCGGCCCAAACAGAGAAACCAACTTTTTCTACAAATTTCTGCATCATAGGCTGAAAGTTATATTATGGCACATCACAAATCCGCACTCAAACGCATCCGTCAGAACGAGAAGCGTCGCCTGCAAAATCGTTATTACAAAAAAACAGCGCGTACGGCGATTAAAAACCTGCGCGAACTGAAAGACCAGGCTGAGGCACTTACCTTTTTGCCTAAGGTTGTCAGCATGGTTGACAAACTGGCAAAACGTGGTAACATCCACCGCAACAAGGCGTCCAACCTGAAAAGCGGTCTGATGCGCCATGTGAACGCCCTGGCACAGGCTTAATCTCCTGTTGTGTTAAGCGTTCACTGCAACGCTCCAAAAAGTGTATCCCGTAACCACGAGATACACTTTTTGTGTTGTTGAAATCAGTGCGAAGTCGACAGTGCGAAGTGCGAAGTCCACATTTGCTCACGTTGTTCTTAACTTCGCACTGACGACTTCGCACTATCCTGACTTCGCACTAACCTATGTCCACCACATTCTACCCGCTACGTATTAGTGACCTGCGCCGCGAAACAGCCGACACGGTTTCCCTGTCGTTTGAATTGCCGGATGACCTGCGCGACACCTTTCGTTTTATTCCCGGGCAATACCTGACGTTGCGTACCGTCATCGACGGAGCGGATATCCGGCGCTCCTATTCCATTTGTTCAGCGCCGCATGAAAACGAACTGCGGGTCGCCATCAAAAAAGTGGAGGGCGGCGTGTTCGGCACCTATGCCTCCGAGCGCTTGAAAACGGGCGATGTGCTCCAGGTGATGCCGCCGATGGGTCGTTTTTGCGCCGACCTGCATCCTGAACACCACAAAACCTATGTGGCATTTGCCGCAGGCAGCGGTATCACACCCATTATTTCCATCCTGAAAAGCACGCTGGTGCAGGAGCCGCACAGCCGTTTCGTGCTGTTTTATGGCAACCGTGGTTTTGATCATATTGTGTTCCGGGAACAACTGGAAACGCTCAAAAACCGCTACCCCGACCGCCTGGCCGTTCACCATATTCTGAGCCGCGAATCACTGGGCAGCGAACTGTTTTTCGGCCGCCTGAATGGAGAAAAATGTCAGGCTTATGCGCGTTATTTCTTTCAGCCGCAGGCCGTTGATCACTTTTTCCTCTGCGGACCGGAAGAAATGATTTTTGATATCAAAGCAACCCTCGAACAACTGGGCGTGGCTGCGCAAAAAATTCATTTTGAATTGTTTACAACGGCCGGTACGCAGAAAAAAAGCGCAAATACGCCGGCATCCTCCGCATCCAGAAACAGTTTCGACGCCTCCGTAACGGTGATCCAGGACGGCATGCAATTCGATTTCCTGTTGCCCTCCGACGGCTCGACGCTGCTCGATGCAGCCATGCGCGCGGGCGCCGATTTGCCCTTTTCCTGCAAAGGCGGCGTGTGCAGCACCTGCAAAGCCAGAATCCTGGACGGGCAGGTGGACATGGATGTAAGTTACGGCCTCGAAGCCGACGAAATAGCGGCGGGTTATGTGCTTACCTGCCAGTCGCACCCCAAAACGAAGCGGGTGGTGGTGAGTTTTGATGCTTGATTGGGGGAATTGGCACACGGATTGGACGGATGAGACACGGATTTAAACAGATTTCCCCCGTCGTAGAGTTGACAGGGTAAAACGGATTTTTCTGTTCTTGTTCATTCCCGAATTTGATAAAAAGGTCAACTCTAACCCGGAAAACCCGTTTAAATCCGTGTCTCATCCATTCATCCGTGTGCCATCACTCTACTTATGGAAAAAGAAAACACATCCACGCTCAGCCCCGAGACCATTTTTCACCGGATGTTCGACAACGACCCTTTCAGTCGGTGGATGGGCATGGAACTGGTATCGGTGGGCGCAGGCTCCTGCACCTTGAAAATGCGGGTGCGCGGGGAAATGCTCAACGGCTTCGGGGTGGCGCACGGCGGTATCACCTTTACGCTGGCGGACAGCGCTTTTGCATTTGCCTGCAATTCGCAGGGCCGGCATACGGTATCTATTCATTGTTCCATCGAACATGTTGCGCCTGTTTTTGAAAACGATGTGCTGATGGCCGTGGCGCAGGAGGAAAACCTCGGCAACAGCGTGTCCAATTATGCCATTACGGTCAGCCGGCAGGATGGTACAGCGGTAGCCTTTTTTCGGGGCGTGGCTTACCGGAAGCGGGAGCAGTGGTAAAAAAAACAGGTAACTACAGCCGTTGCCATAATTACCTGTTGCATTCTTCCTTAGTATTTTCTTAAACCATCTTCTGGCATTCTGCGAGCAGAAACTCTGCTTTCGGGCGGAACCGGAATGCCGGATGGGATTCGTTAAACTTTCTTTGCAAAAACAATTTGAGTTCCGGAATGGCCTCAGCATAACTTTTGGCATGGAACATACACTCGCTTTTGCGGAGTCGGGCCAGCCAGTGTACGGGTTGTACAGCCAGTGAACCTTTTATGGTAGCATCGAAGTCGACAATAGCCGTATCCCAGTCATTCATGATCATCTTCACTTTACCGCGGCCGTAATACGGCTCCGGGTTGTTCGGATTGATACCGATGCTTTTGGAAAAATCGTACAGGGCGTCCTTGAAATTTTTGAGTTTATAGTTCACATAACCCCTGCGTTCGTAAGCCAGGGCATTGCGTTCGAATTTAGAGATGGCATTACTCAAGGCTTCAGACGCCATTTCCATACCGCCTTGCTGCACGAGGTCGCGGCCGCGGATAAATTCCACGACAGCCGATTTGTCGCTTTGCGGTTCGATGGTGTATTGCGCCAGCACCTGTCCGCTATTGACCCACCAGGCGCCCACATTGCCGGCAAGAGCATACTGGGCGATTTCTTTCAGCAGAGCGGTGGTACTGCGCCAATGCTTTTCCGTACTCATGACTACCTGTTGGGGCACATCGAGCGTAAAGGAGTCGGCATGGAACACCTCTTCCGCTTTCAGCAGCACGTCGGCTTTGAAATAACTTTCAACCCGGGTATTCCAATGATTCAGCACCATATTAAAGGTGCGCTCGGAGCCAAACTCGAGCCGGCCCCTGAAAATCAATTTTAATGGCGGTACTTGCATATTATTCATCACACCTGCTGTTTATCGGACCTGAACGATCATACTTTTGGACTTTCTCCGTTTGGGGGCAATGCATACATATAGAGACAAAAAAGCCATAATTCCCCTATCGACACCATAATTGTAGACACAATGATTGGTCGAAAGTGAACACACTGCCTTCTTTGAGTCGATCAGTTCAGATCCTCTATAGCACGAAACCGCAAAAACGTTGATAAGGACACCTTCAGAAGAAAACCGAGCAATCCAAATATATGTCGGTCGAGAAGATGACTTTTCCCATAAGAATTACAAAATTGATATTTTTTTGTCAGATTTACAAACTTGCAACACATGTTTTTAGTAAAAAAATTATTTGTGTTAAAAGGTTTCGGCCAATAATATTTCATGTTTTTGCATGATTCAAAGTATTAATGGATAATTTGGTGTTTTATCGCAGTGATATTTGAATTTTGCATTTTAAATTACTATTAAATTTTTTTAAAAAAATGCACACTTTTGGCCTTTGAAAAAACAAGTCGGGCATTTTTACAAATTGTTTTAAATGCTGAATTCCTCTTCTAAAAAATGTTGAAAATCAATGAAGTATGACTGATAACCGCCTATTTGATTACTTGTATGAACAGCAAAGCCGGAACCCTCAGGAAAAGGCTTTCGGCCACAAAGTGAAGGAGCAGTGGCAATATCTCTCTACAGCCCGCATTTTGGAACTGGGCAATCAGATGAGCCTGGGTTTGCTCCGGCTGGGACTCAAACCGGGGGATAAAGTGGCCAGCGTGGTGTACAAAACTTCGCCGGAATGGGTAGTACTCGATTTCGCCATGTTGCAACTGGGCATCCTGCACGTGCCCATGTACCCGACCATCAGTTCCCGCGAGTACGAATATATTTTAAACGAATCGGAAGCCCGCTATTGCTTTGTCGGCGATGGCGATTTGTACGATAAAGTACAACAAACCAAAGCGAAATTGCCGGGCCTGCAGGAAATTTTCACATTCGGCGATCACCCTGCTGCCCGCCGCTGGGATACAGTACTGGTCGATGGCGATCTGGATGAAGTGGAACGCATCAAAGCCACCGTTCGCCCGGACGACGTCTGCACGCTGGTGTACACATCCGGTACTACCGGCAATCCGAAAGGTGTCATGCTCACGCACCGCAATATCGCTTTCAACGTAGAATCGATTCAAAAACTGGTGCCGATTGTAGCGGGCGACCGGGTGCTGAGCTTCCTGCCGGTAAGCCACATCTTCGAGCGGACGGCGATTTACTTTTTCGTACGCTGCGGGGTCAGCGTTTCTTTTACCGGTACCGACAACCTCGGCGGCGACGAGGGCGACCTCAAAGCGATCAGGCCCCATTTTTTTACAACCGTGCCGCGCCTGCTGGAAAAAGTGTACGACAAAATTTATGGCAAGGGCCTCGAACTAAGCGGCCTGAAACGGGCACTTTTTTTCTGGGCGCTGAACCTGACCGAAGACTGGGATTTCGACCAAAAATACAGCGGCTGGAAAGCGCTGAAGTGGAAAATTGCACACAAACTCATTTTTTCCAAATGGCGGGAAGCCCTCGGCGGCAATATCAAAGGCATCATTACAGGTGCATCGGCCTGCCCCGTCAAAATCATGCGCGTATTTAACGCAGCCGGCATTCCCATCCGGGAAGGCTACGGCATGACGGAAGCCGCGCCGGGCATCAGTTTCAGCCGCTACGAACCCTATGCCGCCATGCTCGGTACTGTGGGCGTGGTACTCGACGGCATCGACCTGCGTATAGAACCGAGCCCCGAATCCAAACCCGGCGAAGGCGAAATCCTGGCCAAAGGCCCCGGTATCATGGAAGGTTATTACAAACAGCCGGAAAAAACGGCGGAAATGATCCGTTATATCGACGGCGAACGCTGGCTGGCCACTGGCGATATCGGCACGATCGTGGAAGGCAAGGCGGGTTTTACGTTCCTGAAAATTACCGACCGCAAAAAAGAACTGCTCAAAACCAGTCTGGGCAAATACATCGCACCTTCGCCCATCGAATCCGTGTACAAAGAGCACCGCCTGGTGGAACAAATTATGATTGTCGGCGAAAACCTGAAATTTGTTTCCGCTCTGATCGTTCCTGCTGTAGATGGCCTCAAGGAATGGTGCCACAAACACGGCATCGCCTGGAGCAACCTGCCCGAAATGATCCGAAACCCCCAAATTCAGTTGCGCTATCAAATGCTGGTGGAACGTATCAACCCGCATTTCAGCCACGCCGAACAGGTAAAAAAATTCACCCTACTGCCCAGCACCTGGGAACCCGTAAAAGCCGACGGCACGGAAGCGGAACTAACCCCGACGCTGAAATTGAAGCGAAGGGTGATCATGCAGAAGTATCAAAGGGAGATTGAGGAGATGTACGCGTAGATGAATGATGAATGATGAATGATGAATGATGAATGATGAATGATGAATTTGTTACATGGTTTGAATATTCAGTAAAGGAGGTAGTGATATTTTAAATACTTGAAAATCAAATGATTAAACCCTAAGGTACTAGTCATTGAGTGGTCCCCCCATTCATCATTCATCATTCATCATTCATCATTAGCATTTCTGCCTATTTTTGCCGGTCATTACAACCAGACAAGTATGCAAAACTATGTGGATATACAGGCGCTGAACCAACGGATTCATGAGGAGAGCGCTTTTGTTGAGTCGTTAAAAATAGAAACCGCGAAAGTGATTGTCGGGCAGGAGTACATGCTCGAGCGCCTGCTGATCGGACTGCTGACGAAAGGGCATATCCTGCTGGAAGGCATGCCCGGGCTCGCTAAAACACTGGCAATCAAAACATTGGCACAAGCGGTGGATGCGCGTTTCAGCCGTATCCAGTTTACCCCCGATTTGTTGCCGGCCGATGTGATCGGCACGATGATTTACAATCCGGCCAAGTCGGAATTTACCGTGCGCAAAGGACCTGTTTTCGCCAACTTCGTGCTGGCCGACGAGATCAACCGCGCGCCGGCAAAAGTGCAAAGTGCCCTGCTGGAAGCCATGCAGGAACGGCAGGTGACGATAGGCTCCGAAACTTTCGCGCTGGAAGAGCCCTTTTTAGTGCTGGCTACTCAGAATCCCATCGACCAGGAAGGCACTTATCCGCTGCCGGAAGCGCAAATGGACCGTTTCCTGCTCAAGGTAAAAATCGGTTACCCGGGCAAGGACGAGGAACGCGACATCATGCGCCGCAACCTGAGCGGAGAACACCCGCTGGTACACAAAGTACTGTCAACCAATACTTTGATGCGCTCCCGGGAGGTCATGCATGGGATTTACATGGACGAAAAAATCGAACAGTATATCCTCGAAATCGTTTTTGCCACTCGCGCACCCGGCGATTATGGCATGCGCAACCTGACACCGCTGATCAATTACGGCGCTTCACCGAGGGCTACCATCGCTATGGCGCAGGCCGCCCGTGCAATGGCGTTTTTGCGCCGCCGCGGCTATGTTATTCCAGAGGATGTGCGGAGTATTTGTGCCGACGTGCTGCGCCACCGCATCGGGCTCAGTTATGAAGCCGAGGCAGAAAACGTTACACAGGAAGATATTATCACGAAGATTTTGAATACGGTGGAAGTGCCGTAAGCAGGTTTGATGGTTTGAAGCGGTTTGATGGTTTGGGGTGGCAACTCCAGCCTTATAAGCAGTTATCCGTTATTAGTTATTGGTTATTCGTGTTGAGACTCAAGCCTTTGTTAAGAATTTAAGCAAAACTAATTTTGTACACCTACTCATAACCAAACAAATGCCATAATGCCCCATTAACTCGACGCCACTCACGATTCACGACTCACGATTCACAACTCACT